>DATCRE010000403.1:0-5229 GCA_036569145.1 Cyclobacteriaceae bacterium | reverse complement strand
ATGGGCAGCATGCCTGCCAGGGTATAGATAAGCGAGCTTTTGATAAACCGTTTGCTAATGCGCATAGCGAAGCCGGCAAGTTAGAGAAATACCGGAATAGCTCCCACAGATTTCATAGATTAACACGGAATAAATGAATCGGTAGGTGCTAGCGCTGAAACGTTATTAGTTACAAGTCATCCGCAACGGAATAATGTGAACGATTAATGGATAATGACTCTAAAAAGTATTGATGTTTGAGACTTGCGCCAGTCTCACTCACTCTCCGGCAGCCAGTAGCTGGGTAGTCAGAAACTAATCCACGCTAATTCTTTCGCTCCAGCCTGCAAGTTCGCCAGGAACTTAATAACTTTCGGGATTGATAAAAAAATTATCCCCAATGGATATAACCAAATTTAGAAAGGTCCTCGTACTTGCTCCACATACTGATGATGGCGAACTTGGAGCTGGTGGCACAGTTTCGAAGCTAATTGAATCCGGAAGTGAAGTTTACTACGCTGCTTTCTCCACGGCAGAGCAATCGGTCCCCGATGGGTTCCCGAAAGACATTTTAAAGACAGAAGTAAAGAATGCAACGATCCGGCTAGGTATTAAACCGGACCACCTGCTTATCTATAACTATGAGGTCAGGAAGCTGAATTATGTTCGGCAAGAAATATTAGAAGAACTAATCCGACTACGAAAGCAGATTGCCCCTGATCTCATATTGCTGCCATCCCTTAATGATATCCATCAGGATCATACTACCGTGGCGCAGGAGGGTCTGCGGGCGTTCAAGCAAAAAACCATTTTAGGATACGAACTCATCTGGAATAATCTCACATTTAGTACAAGTTGTTTTGTTCAGTTAAAAGAGGATCACATACGAAAGAAGTGTGATGCACTCAAGGCCTATGCATCCCAACAACATCGTGATTATATATCCGAAGAATTTGTAACATCTCTTGCCAGGGCTCGAGGAGTGCAGATTGGATGTCAGTATGCAGAAGCATTCGAAGTTATAAGGCTTATATTTTAAGTACATGGAAGTATTGCTAACTAAAATTATTCAAGAATTCCCAGTTATTGAAACTGTTGGAAATACAACCCGCATAATCAGGAACGTTGTGCGTGCTTCAAATGAAATTTTCTACAATGAAGATATTACTTGGATATCTGATAAGAATTCAGATATGATCCAATCAATCCAAAATGGATGTGTGATCTGCAGCTACCTCGTTTCAAGAGATAATTTTCAAAGTGGATGTACTTATTTGATCGTCAATAATCCCAGGCTATACTTCCTGAACGTAGTCAAGCACTTCTTTATGGAAGAAGAAACTCCTGAAATATCAACCAAGAGTGTGATCCATCCTACGGTAAAAATTGGAGAGGGAGTTACCATTCGTGCGGGAGTAATTATTGAAAGAGATTGCATTATCGGCAATAACACTTCTATCGATTCAAATACAGTTATAAAAAAAGGCACCATCATTGGCAATCGCGTAAAAATCGGTGCTAATAATACAATTGGCGGCGATGGATTTGGGTACGAAAAAAATGAATCCGGTCAATACGAATTTATCCCCCATCTTGGCAATGTGTTAATCGAAGATGACGTTGAAATTGGAAACAACACAGCAATCGATAGGGCCGTATTAGGTAGCACAATACTGCGCAAAAATTCAAAAATTGACAATCTCGTTCATATCGCGCATGGAGTCGATATTGGCGAGAACAGTATGGTTATTGCCAACTCTATGATTGCAGGTAGCGTATCACTCGGGAAAAATGTATGGGTGGCACCTTCGGCATCTGTACTAAATAAATTGACAATTGGTGATAATGCTGTTGTCGGCATGGGAGCAATCGTTTTAAAACCAGTTACTGCAGGGCAAACAGTGGTAGGAAATCCAGCAAAAGACCTTCAAAACCTGAAGGCTAAATAAGTTTTTGAAGCGCCTCCAACAATATCTTTTTATTGAAGTCTGCGTTCATCTCACATGCCGCAACATCGGTATTCTTTTTGAAATAATTAAGCATCTCCAGAGTCAATGGGCGAAGAGAATCCGCTAACGATTGTGCGGTAAATTCTTTCGAAACTACACCTATTTTATAATGATTCGTTACATTCGCAATTTCTTTTAAAGGTCCTACCGCCATAGCAAGTCTTGCTTGAATGCAATCAAACAATTTATTAGGAAGCCCATTTTCATAGTTGAAATTAACGGGCGGCACAAGAATAATCCCCATATCATAACGTTTGTGTATCGCTTCAACTATTTCAGAGCTTTTCAATGCAGGTAGAACTCTAATATTCCCGGAAGCGTGTGCTTTACTTTTAAAAGCTTCAAAATACTGTTTTGTTCTGGGTGAAGAATTTTCGGGCAAAAGATAGATAAGATCAAGTGTAAACCTTTCATCGAGTAATTTCATCATGTCAATCATGATTTCCGGCTGCCTTGACACTGTAAAAATCCCATGATGTACCAGTCTTATAGGATATTCCACCCGCATCTCCGGTTTCAAATCGAAATAAGCCGATGCGTTTGTTATAACTACAGGCTTTACCCCAAAATTATCTTCATAAGCCTTGGCCAGACTATTGTTAATGGTACACATGCCATGAACCCTTGGAATATATTTACGGCAAAGATCCATATTAAAACGTTTGAAAAAAATTCGCCAATAAAGTCTGTCTTCGAAATGGCGAGGAGCATACTCATGTGCATCAAAGAAAATCTTTGAGCGATTACCCGCAATTTGAAACGCCAAGGGAAGTGTCTCGATATCGTTAGCCAATATAATATCAAAATTACGTTGTTTTAGGCTAGAGATATGCCGCTGATAATTATAAAGAATACGATACGCGATACTATTAATTCCCAATAAGAGGAATATTGAAGACAGAGCTTTTCTGAAAAAAGTAAGCCTTGTTTTCCTGAGGACGTAAAGTATATACTTAGAATCCTGATGGGCATCGAAACACGCGACAGTAACAGTATATTCATTCTTTACAAACTCAATTTGGCGTTTTACACGCGCATCATTTTTCAAATCATTAAAACAGATAATTAATAAGGTCGGCATTTCAAAAAAAATTTAACAAAGATAGGAAAGAAATTACATGGCATTAAGGATTTCTTCAGTCTGATGAACTATGCAACTACATTTGCTATATTTGCATAACTGAATACATGAAAAAAATAATAGTTGGTGTTGTACTTTGCCTGCGTCTAACAACACTTCTTGCACAAGTAGATACCGTTGGTTCAGGTCATGCTATCCAATTTGATGGCATTGATGATTACATCGATCTTGGCAATATTTACGATGACCTTGCTTTTCCGTTTACCGTATCAGCGTGGGTGAATGTCTCACCTTCTTCCATTTCTGGACCTATTCTAGTTACTCAAGACAATACACCAATTTACAATGGTTTTTGGTTCATCGTTGCTCCAGGTACACTTCTAATTGAGTCTGGCGATGGAAGAGGAGAAAATTCTCCAGTATATAGGCAAGGTAAGGCATTAGATTTATATAATATGTCGGGAAGATGGAACCACTATTGTGCTGTTGTGAAAGGTGTTGGCGACATCCAGTTATATATCAACGGTTACGAAGCCGGGGGATACCTGACTGGCTCTTCAAACTTACCCATGGATTCTAACTATCCAAAGGATGTTGCTAAAATAGGATACTTCCTTTCAAATGGAATTATTTACCGTTTTACGGGGATGATTGACGAACTTCGTCTTTTTGACAAAGCATTATCCGAAAATGAAATCCAGCAGCAAATGTGTAAAAAACTTTCTGGAACAGAAACAAATTTGATTGGCTACTGGAACTTTGACGAAACAGCTGGTGATATTCTATACGATAAATCCCATAATCATTTTAACGGCCATTTAAAAGGAAACCCAAAAAGAGTCTTCTCAGGAGCTCCTATAGGAGATGATAGTAAATTTATTTACAATGCTAACTGGACGGGAGTCTCTCTCTCTATGGACAATGTTACCGCAAAAGATATAGCAGGAAATCCATACGGTATACATATTTACAAGGTAAACAACTTTCCTTCACAAATTAATGGTTTAACTACGAATAACATTATTAAACCTTATTACGGTTTTTTTGTAGCTAGTAATGATACCGGCAATACGTTTAGCTTTTCTATTGGCTCAGACTCCCATCCTTGTTCAGTACCGCGAAGACCAAACAATAGTATAGATACTTGGCAATCGTCTACTAATACTGCTGGGATACCGGATCAAATCGAGATTATACCTAATTCTGCCGAAACAATTCCATTAGAATTGGGCGCTAATGTAACACTTTGTGATCAGTCTAACTATGCTATATACTCGGACGTTACTGATACACCCGGTAAATCCTTTATTTGGAATACGGGGGAAACGACATCGTCAATTACCGTAACTCACTCAGGAAAATATACTTTGCAAGTAATTGACGGATGTAAATCAGGCAAGGATAGTATCAATATAAAATTTCTGCAAACACCTCAGAAGTTTTCACTGGGAGATGATGAGATAGTTTGTATTCCACCAGTTAAAACCTTATCTCCAGGACAGAACATCTCAGGGTTTGAGTATGTTTGGCAAAATGGATCCACTAATTATTCTCTTGACGTAAATGATTTTGGAACATATTGGGTGTCTGTCAAAAATGTATGTGGACAATATTCCGATTCGGTTTCATTTTTTAAACCTACATTAGACAAGCAAGCAATACCTAATGTGATCACACCCAATGGAGATGATCGCAATCAATATTTTAGAATCAATCAGCAGTTCGATTTTCCTGTTACCCTTGAGGTATTCAACCTCTGGGGAACACTCGTTTACAAAAAGAACAATTATCAAAACGATTGGGACGGCAATGGTCTAGCTACCGGCGTTTACTTTTACAGGCTAAGTGGCGTTTGTATCGGTGAAGAGAAAGGAAGCATTAGTATAATCAGATAGATCCTTTTCCGTTCGAATAATCTACTGTAGAAGTCTCAACGGATTGTGTAATTTCAGGCAAACTAACACCTGATTTAACATGAAGGCTACCATACCGGCACTTGCCCTGCTCGCTCTTGTAACGGCTTGTAAGACCAATGAAGTAAAGAAGATAGGGTCTATAGAACGTATTGACCCGGCGTTGGATGCGATCGTTTCTCCCACAGCTCAACCTGAAATTATAGCAGAAGGATTTGAGTGGAGTGAAGGACCACTCTGGCTCGAA
>DATCRE010000402.1:0-2156 GCA_036569145.1 Cyclobacteriaceae bacterium | reverse complement strand
ATGAGTTCATTTCTACCTGAGCCAACCGTTTTACGAATACCTACTTCACGCGCACGATGCTCTGAACGTGCCGTTGAAAGATTCATAAAATTGATACATGCTATTACTAAAATAAAAATGGCAATACCAGTAAACAGCCTTACATATATTATCAGTCCACCATCTTCTCTGCCATTGACAAAATTATTATGAAGTCTCCAATGACTCATAGCATGAAGAAAAAGTTCTCTGTTAGTTACATCCGGATTATTCTTTTTAATAATGTCTTTAATAGAAGTATCAACAACTTCCTTCTCAGTGCCGGGTTGCAACTCCACATAGTATTCAAAAGCATTGTTACTCCAGTTGCCGCGCGCGTACTTCACCCAGGGCGAGGTAGCTTCAAAGTATGCGAAGGGAAGAATGAATTCAGGCCTCAGCGAAACATTGTTTGGTGGATCAGCAATAACGCCAGTGACTTTAAGCTCTTCATTCTTTTCAATTTTTACTTGTACGAATTTTCCAAGAACATCCTCAGTACCGAACAATGCTCTGGCACTTGATTGTGTGAGTACAATAGAACGAGGAACTTTCAATGCTGTCTCAGCATTACCAGCAATCATTTTGTAATCGAAAATAGTCAGGAAAGATTCACTGGCATCTATTCCTATCTTATCAAGTTTCTTTTCTCCAACAGTAAGCAGAGCTGGTTGAGAAACTGTTATCGCAAAATGTTTGATCCGACTATCCTGCTGAAGCAACACATCTTTTAATGCCATAGGCAAGGTGGATCGTGTAACAACGCCTTGATCTACAGAGTTATTTACTTTTACCTGGTAAAGCTCTTCATACTTGCTGAACGATTGATCATACGTGACTTCATCGTATACCCACAACAAGATGAGCACACTGCAGGCGATGCCTATAGAAAGTCCGGTAATGTTTATAAAAGAATAGACAAGATTTCGGTGCAGCGTACGAATGGCAATGTTGAGATAGTTTCTTAGCATGATCTGAAGTTAATCAAACGCATCCAGCCAAAGATAAGGCCAATTGGCAAATCATCAATTCAACACTGTGAAAGGCAATCAGATGTGATTACAGTTATCAAATGCGGGCAAATCTGTCCGCTATCGATCAAGCTATTCGCAGGCAAAAGTTAGTTCAGCATACGATCAATGCTCATCCAATAGAATTCCGAAATCGAACACTTTGAATCAGTAGTGGACAGATAAATTTTCTAAAATGCCTTAATTAGCGGTATGAATTGGTTTCTGTCAACTGGTATAGGGTTTGCAAAATTTCATTCAACTCCCTGAACTCATGATTAAATATTACTTCACACTCTTTCTTAGAAACCTTCAACGGCAGAAACTTTTCTCGTTCATTAATCTGACAGGCCTTACAGTGAGCATTGCCAGCACGCTGCTCGTCTATTTATATGTACGTCATGAATTTAGCTATGATCGCTTTCATGCTAATGTAGATCGTATTTACAGAGTAAACCAAACGTTTATCTGGGGCGAAGGTAACGATAGCCAGTTTGCTTCCACAGGGCCAGGCGTTGCTTATGCGCTTCATGCTGAGTTGCCCGAGGCGAAGCTGATCACCAGTATTCATACACCTGGCAATTTCATTATCTCATATACCAATCCTGCTAAAGAAGTTATCTCATTTGAAGAGAACAAAATACTGGCAGCAGATTCTAACTTCTTTGCCATGTTCAACTTCCCGATGACCTATGGCAATCCTAAAACAGCATTACTCGAAGCCAACACTATGGTGATGACAGAATCAACTGCTAAAAAATATTTTGGTGATGAGAATGCTATCGGAAAACTTGTACGTCTCAATGGCTTAAGTGGTGGTGAAGAGAGAACGTATGAAGTGACGGGTGTTATTAAAGACACGCCTGATAATTCTTACATCGAGTTTGACATGTTGTTGTCGATGAACAGTTTTCCAATTGTGAAGAGGCAATACTGGAGCTGGGTATGGACTCAGTTAGAAACGTATGTGCTATTGGATGAGCATGCTAATGTTGAAGCAACGAAAGCAAAACTCGTTGCCATTCCTAAGAAGTATGCAGAAGAAACGCTGCAACGTGTTATGAATACGTCGTATGATGATTATATAAAGTCAGGAAAGAAGTGGGAATTATTTTTACAACCCATGAC
>DATCRE010000401.1:0-4561 GCA_036569145.1 Cyclobacteriaceae bacterium | reverse complement strand
GAAAGCTTTACGGCTGGTGTTATTGAGCCCCTTGGTGGTCTAAAAGGTATTGCCCCTAATCTAAGCAATCTCACACGGGAAGGTGTTTTGTTCACGAACTTTTACGGTAATGGTGACAGAACAGACAAAGGCATTGTTAGTGTCCTTAGTGGGTATCCGGCACAACCTCAAACATCTATTATAAAAATACCTTCGAAAGCACAGAGTCTGCCCTATCTGAGTAAGAAGCTTAATCAACTGGGATATCATTCGTCCTTTATATATGGAGGTGATGTAGATTTTGCCAACTTCAGATCGTATCTCACAAACTGTCAATTTGAACATATCACTTCTGTTGATGATTTCCCTGAAGAACTCTACACTAGTAAATGGGGTGTTCATGATCACTATGTTTTCAATAGAGCATTAGTGGAGTGCGATACCAGCAAAGGTCCTTTTTTTAAAGTAATGCTATCACTTAGCAGTCACGAGCCTTTTGATGTTCCTATGACTCCATATATAAAAGGAACTGATGAGGAATCGCTTTTTTTAAATGCCTGTCATTATACTGATAAAAGCATTGGTGATTTCATTACTTCAGCAAAACAAAAACTGTGGTGGAAAAACACAATTGTTATTTTCATTGCTGATCATGGTCATCGTTATCCCGGCAACAAAAAACTAGAATCTAAAGAACGTTTTCAGATACCGATGTTATGGATTGGCGGCACATTGGCAAAACAAGACACTACTGTTAACACGTATGCAAATCAGACTGATATTGCGAATACTTTACTGGCGCAACTCGACAAACCATCAGATGAATTTTTATTCAGCAAAAATATTCTGGACAAAGCTGTGCAATCATTTGCCGTTTACTTTTTTAACGATGGTTATGGCTTTGTTACGCCTCATCAATACATTATTTACGACAACACTGGCAAACAATTTTTAAAAAGTGATAGCGCCAGCCAGCATGATCTGGATGTAAGCAAGGCTTACCAACAAGTACTTTACGAAGATTATAATAAACGATAATCAATTAATTATCTGACCTGAACTCAATTGAATTTCCATATTTAAATATTGAAATATGAAAACCACTTCATTAAAACGAACTGTATTGCTTGCATTGTTTTTGACAAGCACCCTTTACGCCACTGCTCAAAACTTTGGACTTTCATTCTCTTACTTTGTTCCAAAGCATGGTTATATGTCAACACCGATAAGTCCGTTTTCTATTCGTGGTATTGGTAAAGACATTAACAGGTTTCTGGCTATTGAAACCGGTGCCTCACTCTATCGTATGTCTGGCCTTAGTATGAAAGATTTACCATTAAAAAGTAAGGCTCCGTTCATTGGCCCAAACTATACAATTTTTGTACCGCTCGAATTGGTGATTCAATTAAAGGGTAATGGTGTTCAACTGGATCTTAAAGGTGGTGGCTTTTTCTTTTATGGCTTTGACCAGAAATTAAACTATGGTAATATCGATAGAGCGGTACGTCAATTTGAAAACTGGCAAGTAGCAAACTCGACTTTAACATTTAAAAACAAACCAGGATTCGGTTATCATGCAGGAGCAGAATTTACGATAAGTGTTACACAACAAGTTGGTGTGTCAATAGAAACAAACTACCTGGTGGGTCAATCCAAGTTTCCGTTGCAAGGGAGTTATACGGGTGGTTCTTCTACTCTTGAGACAAAGCCCGTTGATTATAAAGATGCCAAAATAGACTTCACAGGTTACGAATTTTCTATCGGACTTATCTTTGATACAGGTGGTGGCCAAGGACCAAAAGCAAAGAAGCGAAGACGGAGATGACATACTTTGTTAAATAAGCATAATTAGTTTTACCATTTATCCTATTTTTGCTAGCTTAACAGGAATATCCGATCCTCATTCTTTAAAATGAATACTATCAGCCTCCTTCGAAAAAGTGCCTTCGCCAAAGTAGGAATTGTTACTCTTCTCACTTTATTATTTTCTCTTGGTGCACTCTTCTACTACCTTACATACAGTTCAGCCAAAGCTGATAATCAATCGAGGCTTATTACGGCTCAGCTTACTTCGCAATCTGTACTCGATAAGGTTGATCGAAATTTTTACGAACGCTTTGGCGACGTACAGGCATTTGCTTTTAACAGGCTTGCTGTGCAGGCGGTTAAGCATGACACTGCAACCATGGCCGAGGTGCAGACTTTTATCAATACCATGACGGCATATTATGTCCTCTATGATCTGATGATGATTTGCGATCTCAATGGCAATGCTGTAGCTGTAAATACTAAGGATAAGAATGGAAACGCATTAAATACAAAACATTTCTTAAGCTTAAATTTTCAAAAAGAAGAATGGTTTAAGGCTTGCACAGAATCTGCCGGTCCTCCTGGTGGCGCCTGGTATTCTGATTTCATGGCTAATGCTGAGATTGGCAAAGTTTATAATACACCAGGCTACGGCATGGCGTTCGCTGCTCCTATTCGTAATGATGGTGGACAGATTCTTGGTGTGTGGTATAACTACGCTTCATGGAATGAAGTAACTGAAGGGATTCGTATAGAAGCAGAAAACACATTACAAAAAGATCATCCAGGTTCACTGGTTATTCTTACAAAAGCAACAGGTGAAGTTATTAGCGCGACAAATACCAGTTTCATTCGTGAATCACTTGTAATTGATTCTATAGCCATACAAACCAAGCACAATATTTTATACAACAATATGCCTGCATCAAAATACCTTACGGGATGGGCTAATGCAAATGGCGCATACATATATAAAGGCAAACATTGGGGCGGGGTAACGCTGATTCCAAAAACTACTGTTACGTGGTCTTTGTTTTTCTCTGGTGAAAATTTTCCGGCGATCGTTGCTTCGCTGTTGGTTGTTATCGGGATTGGTTATTTTGTTTATCACTATTTCAAAAAAGAAATTATTAAACGAATAATTTTTGTTCGTGAAACACAGGAGAAGCTTAGTCGTGGCGAAATGGTTCACATCGAAGATTCATCTATCAATGAAGATGAAATAGGACAAATTATTAAAACACTTTCTGTACTGGCTGAGAATATTAAAGAGAAGGCCGCCTTTGCTGATGAAATTGCGAAAGGCAACTTACAAGCTTCACTGCAAGATGTTGATGAAAAAGATATTCTGGGTAACTCATTGACAAATATGCGTAATCAACTTAAGACGAGCACTGAAGCTGATAAGCAACGGAACTGGTCGGCTGAGGGTATTGGGCAGATAGGTGTTTTACTTCGCTCCTATCAAAACAGTGATGATTTATATTATTCAATTATTTCCTTTCTCGTAAAATATGTCAATGCTAATCAAGGCGGTATATTTCTCGCTAACGAGAATGATGAAACACTTGAGCTGAAAGCATGTTATGCTTACGAAAAAAGAAAGTTCATCGCTAAAACAATTTCTGTTGACGAAGGGTTATTAGGTCAATGCTTTAAAGAAAGAGGCACGATCTACATTACCGACATTCCTCAACAATACATTACGATTACCTCCGGACTTGGAGGATCCAGCCCCAAATCTATACTGATCGTTCCCCTCAAAACTGCAGATGCTATTTTTGGCGTGATGGAAATTGCATCTTTTAACGTATTCAACAAACACGAAATTGATTTCATAGAAAAGATTTCTGAAAGCATAGCATCATCTGTTGGAGCCGTGCTGGTTAATGAACGTACCAAAGTGATGGTTGCACAGTTGCAGGAACAAACCGAAATGATGAAATCTCAGGAAGAAGAGATGCGTCAGAATATGGAAGAGCTTGCTGCCACCCAGGAAGAAATGCTTCGCAAAGAACAAGAGTATCTTTCCAGGATTGCAAAGCTGGAAGGAGTGGAAAAAGAAGTGATGAGTTAGTTAATCGTTATCAGTCATTAGTCATTAGGGAATTAGTCGTTGGTCATTGGAATGATAATATTCTAATCTGATCTGTGTCAAGCCTGAAAGGTTGATATGGGTTATAGGCATTCTGGATTACGAAGGCTTTGAACTCCAACGAGTGACATAATTTCACCCCTTTCAGGGTTTTGAAAAAAAACACAACAATAATTCTATAATCATATCATCCTTTCAGGATTATAAGTCGATTACTGATAACAATGACTTTTCTAATGACTAATGAATTTACGATTTATTAATAGTTAGCAGTTAATAGTAAGTATTACGAAGTACTAATAATCCAATGACCAAGGACTAATTCCCTCTTATGACTATTAACGAAGTACGATTTACTTATTAATTATCTGACTATAACCTCCAATACCTTATCGGGATAAATAAGCTTAAGGGCAGTTACAACTTCCATTGCAGCATCCTTTGTAGGAAATGGTCCAATGAGAACGTGTTTTGTGCCACTTGAATCTGTGGTGATTTCTTCTTTACCATACTTGCTATCAAGTGAATCAACACCTGCAATCGTAACGAAATATTGTGTTAACGATAATACGACTGTTTTCTCTTCTATATTTTTATTGTAAGTAGTAAACAAGCTACGTGAGTCTTCACTGAATGTCTTTAAGGAAAGCCTTGAAGCATTATCCTTTATAAAACCTA
>DATCRE010000400.1:0-3394 GCA_036569145.1 Cyclobacteriaceae bacterium | reverse complement strand
ATGGATGATCCGTATTATTTTTCGAGGATGTTTTCGAAATTGATGGGGGTATCGCCGAAGGAGTACAGGAGGAGGAATAGGCCGGAGGGGATGTGAGGGGATTAGTTCACGGAAAGTATTAAAAACAAAAATCTTATGGCAACAAAATTCAAAGTAGGTGATGTGGTAAGCTGGAACTCTGAAGCAGGAAGGGTTTCAGGTGCAATAATCAAAGTACACACAAAAGATTTCGATTATAAGGGCTATACACATCACGCCACGAAAGACGACCCGCAATATGAGATCAAAAGCAGTAAATCTGATCATATTGCGGCTCATAAAGGTTCAGCGCTTACCAAAGTCCGGAAATAAGGATATAACAAGCCCATTGTCCTGGTAAAATATAAGATATAGGACAAAGGGTAATCACGAATGGCCGAGCCCCTCTCCCTTTTGACAAATAGGATAGCCAGAAAGAGATCAGCAGTATAAATATCAAACCACTGAATTACAAAAAACAATATCATCATAATAACTAAGTAAATGAGAATATGACTATTAAATGTAAAGGAGTTTTATTGAACAGAATGATCGTTTTAATGATGGTTAGCATTGGCTTGCTATCCCTTGTGTTATTTTTGATCTTTCCCATAGTAAAGGGGTATCTCTATTTTCTCAGCATGGTGTTAATGTTCTCTTCCATGATGTATGTATTTTATCTGAATAGATTTGAGTTATTGGTAATTGGTATTGAGCTTGATGAGGTATATTTGATCTTTGTGAATAACTCCATATTTAAAAGAAAGGACATAAAAGTCAGGAAAGACCAAATCAAATTGAAACAAGAAGAAGATAAATTAATTTTTTTAATTGATGGCCAACAGCAAGCTATCGTTCGTAAAAAAGCAGTACATACATCTGATTGGGAGAAATTACTGAATATCTTGGCGATTTAAATCCACGTTTTATTAAAATGCAAGGTCAGATCAGAATTCTATAAAAACGATCTTAATTTTTACATGGTTTTTGAAATAATGTTCAATAAATAAGCTTCATGGATGTGGATTGCGGTTAAATGAATACAACATCCAAGGAATAGTTCGAATTCAGTCGTTCCAAAGTAGTAGGATACAGTTCGGACTGGGGACTATATCATTAACTGTGTAAGTTTCAAAAAGCGAGATTCGTAGCAGGATCTATATTCTGATCCTGTTTTCAAAAATAGTCAAAAATTGATCCAGGACAATGCCCCAGTTTCTAATTGGCATTGTCCATTTTTTTGTTACCTCTCTCAAGGCTAGGTAGACAGATTTGAGCACTGCATCATCAGTTGGGAAGGATAGTTTGTTCTTCGTGTACTTCCTGATCTTGCCGTTCAGGTTTTCAATCAAGTTGGTGGTGTAGATGATCTGCCGGATTTCAATGGGAAAGTCAAAGAAGACGGTCAGCTCTTCCCAGTTGTCCTTCCAGCTTTTGATAGCATACCCATACTTGCTGCCCCATTTGGCTTCCAAGGCCTGCAGGCCAGCCTGAGCAGCCTGGCGGTTGGGGGCCGCGTAGATATCCTTCATGTCATGGCTGAACTCGCGTTTGTCTTTCCAGACTACGTAGCGACAGCTATTGCGAATCTGGTGAACGACACAGACCTGGGTGGCCGATTGCGGGAACACAGTGCGGATGGTTTGGGTAAAACCGTTTAGGTTATCAGTAGCCGTGATCAGGATGTCTTCCATGCCCCGGGCCTTCATATCCGTCAGCACGGTCATCCAGTAGGCTGCAGATTCATTCTTACCCAGCCACATGCCCAACACCTCTTTAAAACCATCCTGACGCAGGCCCACGGCGATGTAAACGGTTTTATTGACTACTTTGCTGTTCTCTCGGACCTTGAACACAATGCCATCCATCCACACAATTAGATAAACTCGTTCCAGCGGCCGGTTCTGCCAGGCTACAATGTCTTCAGCTACCCGCGAGGTGATCCGGCTGATTGTTGCCGCAGATACTTCAAATTTGTAAACATCCTTGATCTGTTCCTCGATATCACTTACGCTCATGCCTTTGGCGTAGAGGGACACTATCACTTCTTCTATACCTTCTACCATGCTTTCCCGCTTGGGAACGATCATGGGGTTAAAACTGGCATCCCGGTCACGTGGCACCTGGATCTCTGATTCCCCATATTGGGTCTTAATCTTCTTTTTCCCGTAGCCATTACGCGCATTTTTACTCTTGCTCTGTTCATTCTTCTCATAGCCTAAATGCCCATCCAGTTCGCCTTCCAGCATCTTCTCAATGGCTCGTTTCTGAATCTGACCCAGAAAATCATTGAGTTGCTGTCCAGTCTTAAACTGCTTCAAAAAGTCGTCTGATAAAAAATCCTCGGTGTTCATAGCCTGTGTAAAGTTTAAAAGTAAAAAAATAGGAGCTCTTACGAACCCCGATTTTCTATGTTTACAAAGTTTTTGTTATAGTGTCAATTAATTCGGGCTCAAAGGTCTCGTTCTGGTTGGTGGCAGGTTAATATCTACCAACCCCAAAGCTGTTTTTACTTGCTTACGGCCTTTACCGTTCTTACGATTTGCATCCTCAATATGGGCTTCCTCTTCACCATCAAGGCCCTTTCCAGGAATTACTTTCTGAAGACTCCAAAATCAAATTTTGCTTTTCCATTTAGTCAGTTCAAAGTCAATCAACCTTTTTACTGATACACTTTTTGTAATGACATCCGTTAAAATTGCAACATTGGATTTTCCAGTGTTATAACAAATCTCTATTCTTGTGAAAGACAGCTAGAAAAATAGTTTCCAGCTGTCTTTTTTGTATTAAAATGATTGTACAATTAAGTACCCCCATTATAAATGGGGCCTATACCCTAGTATATTTATTCATGTTTATTTTAGCTAACACTCCATTCATTTACTTTTGATTGTTATATTATCTTTTTTGTCCAAACGACAGCAGAAATTACCCAAACATGATTTTATTGATCATTATTTTTCACAATAAAGATTCAACATGCTTTCTTATTCATACATCTTTGCTGCAAATAAGATATTCGCAAATGTTTTCCAATCAATATTTTGAGGAATAGGTAAATTATTATTTATATAGTATCCTTCCATGTCTTCTGTCCAGCTTGCGATAGCGTCCAAATAATTTTTCAAATCTCTATTTTCCCATTCGCCTGGTTTATTTTCCAGATCTAAAATCAATAACTGCACAAAATCAATAAAATCCTCTTTACTATTGATATTGTGTATTTTAGTAATGATGTTTGCCATATTTTATTTTTTCAACTTATTTTATAATCATGTTTTCCCCGGGAGATATTTTTAATCTAATCGACGTCCCACCTGTTTGGGTCGACATCTTCCAAAGTTGACCTTGAACTTCAGCGGGAGTAGCCCATCTT
>DATCRE010000399.1:0-9464 GCA_036569145.1 Cyclobacteriaceae bacterium | reverse complement strand
GCTGCTGGCATCAGGAATGATCTGCCGACTTTTCTAAAGTGATCAACAACTTTTATCACATCTTGCTCATTGGCTTCTGCCAGATGTGTGATTGATCCTAACCTACCGGGTCTTCTAAGACCTTTGTTTTCCTGATTTTTCTCGGTTATATTTTTGAAAAGTGTTTCTGCTATTTCTTTCTCACGACTGGTGAGTTCATCGTAAGCTTCATTTGCGTGTTGAGAAAGTGCCTGAGTTATTTTACCTATTGCATTGTAATGTCTTAAATCCATCACCTCATTAGGTTCATGATTTTCAACCCAGTAATCCCAGGTACGCATTAAGGCATGTTGAAGGATAGGTAACATGTCCTGATCATTACCCATGTCAGTAAGAAGTCGCTTAATCAAGCGTTGAGATATCTTACCACCACCAACAGCAATAGGGCCTTCGATAGCCATTCTCTTTTGCTCTCTGGTCATTTGAGGAACCAGGTAATTGCTGTTATTGATAAGTTGAGTAAGGCCTGGAAATACAGAGCAATTGCCAATGAAGTCTGAACGCATCGTGAGAGCCATGTATACAGGCACCTCCTTTTGCTGAACGGCAGTCATCATTAAGTTAACATAAAGAAGAGACTCGTTGTGAGCATTCTCGTCTATGTCATTTTGACGAAATCTAAAAAGCTCCTCAAACTGGTCAATGAGAAAAAAAACATTCTCAGCCTTATATGTTTGTAAATATCGCGAGACCTCCACCAAACCGTTGGGGCCACTTCGTAAAACAGATGAAACTACAGCACGTTGAATCTCTTTATCAGATTCTTCTATTTTATTCTCCTTAACTAAAAAATCGACAATGGAATTTGCCAGATTATTAATTGGCGAAGTACCCGGACGAGATACAATAACATCCCAGAAAGGTCCGGTGTTGGTCATGAAGCCTCCGTATAACACGGGCACAAGGCCGCAATACATCAATGAAGATTTACCACTTCCTGAATAACCCATTACGGTTACGAACTGGTTTTTCGAAAGTTTTACCAGTATCTCATCTACTTGTCCTTCACGACCGAAGAACAGATGACACTCATCAATACTAAATGGTCTAAGACCTGGAAATGGATTATCACTCAGGCTTACATTGAATGGTAAATCTGATAAGGTTGGTTCAAGCTCACCGGATTGTAAAGGATGCTTCAACATGATAATCCGTTGGTAACTTGAAAGTTAAATAATTGAGGGCGAATAAGTAAATTATACACTCTGCAATAGTTAAAAAAATATCTATACCCTTATTAAGATAAAAAATAATATCCTTACAATTTAAAGTGTTAAACTCACAAAAACAAAAAAAGGGCTTGAGGCCCTTTTTGATATTACTTCTGAAATTAAGAATTACTTCACTTTCTTGATCACAGCCTCAAATGCTTGAGGGTGGTTCATCGCTAAGTCAGCTAAAACCTTACGGTTCAAATCAATACCTGATTTTTTTAAGCCGCCCATTAATTGAGAGTAAGACATTCCATGAATTCTTGCACCAGCACTGATACGCTGAATCCAAACCGCTCTAAATTCTCTTTTCTTTTGTTTTCTGTCACGGTAGGCGTAGCCTAAACCTTTTTCAACAGCATTTTTAGCTACTGTCCAGACGTTTTTCTTACGACCAAAGAAACCTTTGGCCAGCTTCAAGATGCGTTTTCTCTTTGCTCTTGAGGCTACATTGTTTACTGATCTTGGCATTTTGTGTTACATTTTGACGTTTGGCGTTTCTCTTTTCAAGAAATCTTTTGAGCCAAAAATCGGGTTAAACATAGAACCATTAAAGAACTAACATGGCCTTTACATTGTCCATATCTGACTTGTTAACTAAGCCCATATTTCCGAGTCTCCTCTTCTGCTTAGTTTCCTTTTTAGTCAAAATGTGGTTTTTAAAAGCATGCTTGAACTTAATTTTACCAGTGCCAGTGATTTTGAATCGCTTCTTGGCTCCTGATTTTGTTTTTAACTTAGGCATTTTATATAAATTAAAATCGTGATTACTTTTTAACCCCTTTCGGCATGATCATTAAACTCATGCGCTTACCTTCTAATTTTGGAAGCTGTTCAACTTTACCGTGATCTTCAAGCCCTTGAGCAAATTTGAGCAGTAAAATCTCACCGCGTTCCTTATAAATAATTGTTCTTCCTGGAAAGAATACCGTGGCTTTCACCTTAGCACCCTCTTGCAAGAAGTTCTCAGCATGCTTCAACTTGAAATTGAAATCGTGCTCATCAGTATTAGGACCAAAGCGTATCTCTTTGATAACAACTTTAATGGCTTTGGACTTGATCTCCTTTTGCTTCTTCTTTTGCTCGTATTTAAACTTAGAGTAATCAACTACTTTGCATACCGGAGGATCTGCGTTCGGAGAAATCTCAACCAGATCCAATCCTTGATCCTGAGCCATTTTGATAGCTTGCTGGATAGGATAAACATCTACCGTGACGTTTTCACCTACAACCCTAACACGTTGAGCTGTAATTCTTTCGTTTATGCGATAAGGCTCTTCTGGCCTTTGTGGCCCCCTGCGCACAGGCTTGTTAAAACTGGGTCTGCTACTACTGTTGTTGATACTCTTTGTTATTTAAATTTCACAAAATAGGCTGCAAATATCGCCATATTTATCAATTTTCAAAACATATACATAAATAACCCGAATTATAGGCTATTCGAAACGTCTGCTTCTTTCTTGAATTTGCTGATAAATTCAGTCAATGAGATGCTACCCTGATCCCCCTCGCCATGTCGACGTACAGCAACCAGACCTTCTGAGGCCTCGCGCTCACCTACGATAAGCATATAAGGTATCTTTTTAGTTTCTGCATCTCTGATTTTCCTACCTATTTTCTCATCACGTTCGTCAAGGATACCTCTGATATCCTGAGCTTTAAGCTGGTCATAAACATTTTTAGCATACTCACTAAAGCGTTCCGAAATAGGAAGTACTGCGATCTGATCAGGAGCCAGCCAAAGCGGGAAGTTACCTGCGCAATGCTCAATCAATACAGCAACGAAACGTTCGAGTGATCCAAATGGCGCTCTGTGAATCATCACCGGTGTATGCTTCTGGTTATCTGACCCAACATATTCCAGTGCAAAACGCTGAGGAAGTTGATAATCCACCTGGATAGTTCCCAGCTGCCAGCTCCTGTTCAAGGCATCCTTAACCATGAAATCAAGCTTAGGACCATAGAAGGCTGCCTCACCTTGTACAGCAACTGTTTTCAGTCCACGTTCATCTGCAGCTTCCTGAATTTCACGTTCAGCTTTTTCCCAAAGATGATCTTCGCCGATATACTTCTGTTTGTTTTCAGGATCTCTCAGTGAGACTTGTGCTGTAAAGTTTTCAAAGCCGAGTGTTTTAAACACCAGAAGCACAAGATCAATCACTTTAATAAATTCATCCTTTACCTGGTCTGGTCTACAGAAAATATGAGCATCGTCTTGTGTGAATCCTCGTACGCGTGTTAGACCATGGAGCTCACCGCTCTGTTCATAACGATAAACTGTTCCAAACTCCGCTAACCGAACGGGAAGATCACGGTATGATCTTGGTTTCAATTTGTAAATCTCACAGTGGTGAGGACAATTCATTGGTTTCAACAGAAACTCTTCATTCTCATCAGGTGTATGAATGGGTTGAAATGAATCTTTACCGTATTTTTCATAGTGACCAGAGGTAACGTAAAGAGATTTCGATCCGATGTGTGGTGTAACAACCGGATCATAACCAGCTTTGATCTGAGCTCTTCTCAAAAACTGCTCTAAGCGTTCACGAAGGATTGTACCTTTGGGCAACCACAGTGGAAGCCCCATACCAACCTTCTCAGAAAAGCCAAACAGCTCAAGTTCTTTTCCAAGCTTTCTGTGATCACGTTTCTTTGCTTCTTCTAACAGGAACAAATATTCTTCAAGCTCTTTTTGCTTGGGGAAGGTAATTCCATAAATGCGGGTTAGCATTTTGTTCTTTTCATCGCCACGCCAGTAGGCACCAGCTACGTTAAGAATCTTAACAGCCTTAATAAAACCTGTATGAGGTATGTGTGGACCTTTGCAGAGATCGACAAAATTACCTTGCTCGTAGAAGGTAATCTGTCCATCCTGAAGTCCGTTAATCAACTCTAGCTTATAGGGATCGCCTTTCTTTGTGAAGTAGTCAAGAGCTTGTGCTTTCGAAACATCTTTGCGAAGGTATACGCTTTCCTTTTTGGCAAGCTCTTTTACTTTGCTCTCAATGCGCGAAAGATCATCGTCACCAAAAGACCTGCCACCCAAATCAACATCGTAATAGAATCCGCTTTCAATGGCAGGACCAATTCCGAATTTTATACCAGGATATAATTCTTCAAGAGCTTCTGCCAGCAAGTGAGCTGACGAATGCCAGAATGTTGTCTTACCTGATTTATCATTCCACGTAAGGATTTTAATGGAAGCATCTTTTTCAATCGGGCGAGATAAATCCCAAACTTCTCCATCAACTTCAATAGCTAATGAAACCCGAGCCAAGCCTTCGCTTATGCTCTGAGCTATCTCAATTCCTTTTACACCTTTTGGATATTCTCTCGATGATCCATCGGGTAATACAATCTTAATCGAACTCATACAAAAAAAATCAGGCTGCAAATATGCTATTTTCCTCTCGTATTGCCTTAGATTAAGACGATAAAAGTGCCTGAGATATCAGAGTTGAAATTGAGCTGAGAAAAGGATACCGAAATTCCTGGCGTCTTTATTATTCAGATAAGTAAGACGATGAACAAAATCCACGCGAAGGAATTTGAAGATGTTTTCTACACCATAACCAACTTCTACATACGGTATGCCATTCGAAAAGTATCCGGGTTTAAGCGCCGGTTCGTTTGAACTATTGGTATCGGCCATCAAATTCCGGTTGGCACCTCTCATGCCTCCATAGATAACATTGGCTGTACCTAATAGTCGCCATTTCAGCTTTTGTACTAGCGGTATCCTGTTAACAAGGAAGCCTTGTAAATATTGACGATACTGAACGGCCACAAAGTGATCGCTGGCAAACTCCCCATAGTTCATCAGGTTAAATGTAACAGATGAATAAATGGGCGACTGATTACCTAAGTGCAAGGATAACAATGGATATGGAATTGTATTGAAAACATAGTCACCAGAAACTGTGAGGTAGCCAATACCTAATGGACCAGCTTTAATTTTTTTGAACATGCTGAATTTAAGTTTATCAAACTCAAAATCACTTCCTAAAACGCCTTTAATGCCGTGCGTATAACGCAATGTTATGATCGGCCATTTATCGGTTCCTAAACTTATCCGTTCATTGTCATCCTGGATAAACAATTCATCTTTTGCAAAACGTGATTCAAATGTAACTTCTGATGATTGGAATGCCTCTGCAACATCTGTTCCATTAGGAGGATCTTGTTTATATCCAAAGTTATAAGTTGGATCAAAAGTCCAGTTCCTGAAAGAAACTTTCTGGGTAAAACCCTTGAAAAGCTCTCGCTGAAAAGCTACTCTGTATTCATCAAAATAATATCCTCTCCTGAAAACACCCCAACGGGTAGCGGTTAAAAACAGCGGATTATCTGCTAATGCTTCATCATCAACACCAAGCTTGGCTATATCACTCCGCACACGAAAAGACATTGTTGTCCAGTGTTTCTTCGATAAGATATTCTGAATCGTTGCAGAGTACTTAATCCTTTCATCTTTAAATCCATACGCGAGCTGACCTCCTAAAACCCACTTATTACTAAACTTAATGTTGGTTTTAAATCCACCCTGCACTCTAAAGCCTTCAATATTATTCCAGGCTATTACACCGAGATACGGACCCACTTCAATTTTACCGGTGTTGTAATAGCCATCGATTACTACTTTTATAATGTCAGTATATGTTCTGACGATTGGAATATTCTGGAGCGTATCAATCATCTTATAAACATTTCTCTCCGTTTCACTTAGGGCTTCGTGGCGAAGTGTGTCCCAAAATTCTTCTTCCTCATGAAGTCGGGAATCTTCTGCCGCTACAATTGGATGCGAGTAAAAAGATGGTTTATAGGGTTTGTTAACAACAATATTTTTATTTGATGTATAGAACTTGGCCAACATACCTGCCGAGTATCTGTTGATCTCACTAATATCAATAAGCACCCTGTTCTTAATAGGAATCCACGCTCCTCCTTCAACCTGATCAGACTCTTGCTGAATACGAATCTTATCTATAAAGTTCAAGTCTGCTTCTTTGCCAATGGTAGCATCTATCTGCTTAAGAGCATACTCGGCTTTGGTAATCCAGATAGTTCCTTCAAAAGCCAATTGTTGTTTACTCTTTGGAAAAAAGTCGATGCGATAGCAGAAGTCACCATCAACCATCAAACTATCGGTAAGATCGTACTCGTAGTAAAGACGCCAGCCATCTGCAATGGGAGACACAAATTCTTTTCGAACTACACTTAGCCAGTTTTCATAGAAGTTGTAATCCTGAAAAGATGTACCTATCAATTGTGTAATCATGGTTCCATCTTCAACACCAACACCATTAATTTTTGAATGGAGAATATTCTCTGTTGTTAATTGTGGATTGTCACGAAAATAGAATTTTGAAACACTTTCAGAAATGAAAAGAGGGAGAATGGGTTTGCCGTCTTCACCGGCAATTCGTTCAACACTATCCAATACTTGTGTAATCTTTTTAATTGCTCTTCGTTGACGGAATTTATCCGTCATATTATCGACATCAATTTCAATTTTTGTGTAGGTGTCACATTCGTAAGCAGAGAGCTGACGCTTATCATTTTTAGATTTATTCTTAACCACTTTTCGCAGAATAGGATATGCGGGATTCTCTCCTGCCACGAGCACAAACTCCTGCAGATTTGTAACTAGCTCCTCTAATTGAAAATTTATGATCTGAGTTTCGCCTTTGCGAACAATTTTATGTTTGGGTTTATAGCCTATGTAAGAAGCTATAAGTGAATCTGAAGGGCTTGATGTTCTGATTGTGTAATTACCATCAAAATCTGTTGTGGTACCGATGGTGGTTCCTTTGAAAATGAGGTTAGCAAATGGAATTGGATCGCCGGAATTCGAATCTGTAATTTTACCTTTCACTACAGTTTCCTGCGCCCAAGAAGACAGATGAAAAGCTAAAATAAATAGAAAACTACTGGTAAACTTTAAAACTATACTTCTCTGCACAAGACAAATTTGATTTCAAAAATAATAATTAAACTCTTCATCCATACCGATTGTTGCATCGGGCCTATATTAAGTAAGACGTTTCTGTCGCTAATCTATTTTAAATAGTGATTTTCAAACCTTCTTTTTCACCCAAAAACCGCGGTTCCGTCTTAAAAACATACAAATCCAGAATAGCTTTCGGTCTGGCTAAGTATTCGCGTACCCTTACTTTGATTGCATAATCATAATCAGGCTCGCCGGCCACCATGGCCACAGCATCGATATTGTAAAAATGACTAATGAATAGAGCCCTGTAACTATGAAAAGGTTGTGTTATGATAATGATTTTTGTCTGTCCGAAAATTTCCTTTGCCCTTACGACAGAATCCAGTGTACGAAGTCCTGCATAATCTAATGTTATTGCTGTAGCCGGTACACCAAGCTTGATGAGCGCCTTTTGCATGGCTAAGGGTTCGTTATAGAAGATGGTGCGATTGTCGCCGCTTAATATGAAATGATCAATCTTACCCATTTTATAAAGTTTCGCAGCGGTTTCGATACGATTCTCAAAAAACTGGTTTGATGATCCACTTGATGTTCTTTGGCTTGTTCCTAACACCAATGCTACTCTATGATTTGGTAACTCCGTTAAATCGGAATAAACTTCGTCTTCAGTGCTTTTAACAACCCAGATGTTACCTAGTATCAGGAAAAGAAAGAACAACACTAGCAGAAAAAAAATGGATCGTTTAATCCAACGCATATAAAAAATTATCGGCCCAACGTACAAAGTTACTCAATTGTACGCAAAAACTCGCGTTCAATAATGTCTGAGCGGCGCACCACTTTTCTATACCAGTTCAGGCGGATGATTTCTTTTTCCTCATCTGTCAATCCATAGTTAATAGACGATGAACGCAAACGTGTGATTAAGCTATTTAAGCAAATGGCAACGCTCACCGATATATTCAGGCTTTCAGTAAAACCAAACATAGGTATCTTAACTTTGTAATCACCATGCTCTATAGCATAGGATGATGTGCCGCGTAACTCGTTACCAAAAACTATAGCAAGCTTGTTAGCCACCGGATCTATATCGTGAATGGACATGCCATCTTCGCCCGGATCTGTAACTAATATCTTATACCCTTCGCTTCGTAGTTTTGCAAAACAAATTTCAGTGTTATTTGTGTTCACATCTTTGTAACGGCCTAAATGCATCCACTTATCAGCACCTTTAAGAACTCTGGTATTAAGATGATACTTGCTGAGGTTTTCTACAATATGAACATCCTGCAAGCCCATGCATTCGCACGTGCGAATTACAGCACTTGCGTTTTGGGATTGAAAGATATCTTCTAATACAATAGTAACATGATTGGTGCGAAGTGAAAGCACCTTTTCAATAGTCTCTTTTTTGTGATCGGTTATGTATTGAGAAAGATGAGCAATCGTTCTTCTTTCAATTTCCTGTTGAGTCATTCAATCATGAGCATTAGATTGAAGAAATTTACAGTTGAGAAAGCACTATAAAAAGTAAAATTCATTCAATTCGATTTAAAATCATTTTTCCTGATCCATTCTTCAATTAGTGCAAGACCTTCTTTGTGAATTTGTTCACGACCAATTTCAGGCATAGCTATAGCAGGATCATTCGTATTCATACGAAAGACAAGAATTGATTTATGTGGCTGACCAGGAACAATGTCGAATTGAAATTCACCTGCTCCCCGTCCCGCCGCTACGGGTGACTTATTGATGCCTAAATGAGCCGGATCTTTTTCTTTGATATCAAGAAATAAACCAGATGTGCTGGCAGGTCCTAAACGATTATGACAATGACCGCAATTAGCATCCAGGTATGCTCTTGCCCGGTTGTTAAGTGTACCTGATGTTGCGTCATTCCACACCGCTAATTGTGGTACGGAATTACCTTCTGGCATTCCTGTTAATCGGCCTGATTCAGCCCAATGTTTAAGTTGATTTTCAGTTTTGTTTTCATAACTCATATCACGATTAAGCTGTCTGGCTGATGGCCCAATAGGAACCATTACCTGGTTTCGGATATGGCATCCTTTGCACTGATTCTTGTTTGGAATCACATAGGGTGTCGTTATTTTTTTGCCTGCTATGTCGATGTATGAAATACTTTTTGTTTCTCCGGAAGGATCATACGTTGCTTCAGTTTGTTCCTGATTCCAAATGTAAGGAAATGCAGTCCATCCCTCCTCTTCATGAACGAGTAAACGGGTTTCGAGAATCATTCTTCC
>DATCRE010000398.1:0-4441 GCA_036569145.1 Cyclobacteriaceae bacterium | reverse complement strand
AAATATCTTTTTGCACTGGCAAAAGAATTTGAAAGGTTAGGAGGAACTATACAAACAAATTGCAAGGTGGAGAATGTAAAAGAAGGTGAGAATGGTATAATCATTGAAACATCTACCGCTACATTTAAGTCTGATAAAATTATTTATGCTACACATATTCCACCTGGCATTAACCTTCTTCATCTGCGCTGTGCTCCCTGGAGAAGTTATGCCATGGCGGTGAAGCTAAGTCATGGGGTGTATCCTAAAGGATTGATATATGATATGAAAGATCCTTATCATTATTATAGAACGCAATACATAGACGGCAGGCCATATTTAATTATCGGTGGCAATGATCACAAAACAGGTGAAGATGTTAATACAGAACTGGCATTTCGCCATTTGCTGGCAGATGCAAAAAGCATTTTTGATATACGCGAGGTAACTCACCGATGGTCATCTCAGTATTTTGAGTCTGCAGATGGATTACCATACATTGGTCATTTGCCAGGTCATAGTGAATCATGTTATGTAGCTACAGGTTACGGAGGTAATGGAATGATTTATAGTCATGTTGCTGCAATGGAAATTACAAACATGATTCTTTTCAACGAAAGCCTTTACAATAGTTTGTTTGGCCCTTCACGAGTTAAACCAATTGCCGGGTTTAAAAATTTTATTGATCACAATGCTGACGTGATCAAGAATTTTATCAATAAACTGATACCTGCAGATACGCTGGAGGAACTGGTAGAGCTTGCACCCGGTGAAGGAAAGATAGTTGACTTTGAAGGAGATAAAATTGCCTTGTCAAAAGATTTGGAGGGCAGACTGCACGCTGTATCTTCTGTATGTACACACATGAAGGGAACTGTTGCATGGAATGAGACAGAGAAATCCTGGGATTGCCCATGTCATGGAGCACGTTACGATGTTGATGGCAAAGTATTAACAGGCCCGGCAAATCAAAATCTTGAAGTGCTGGAATTAACAAACTTAATTACAAAGTCATAATGTGTATTAGTATTAGAAAGTATGATTATTGAGGTTTGGCTTCGGCTGGAGGATTATCCCATTCACCTGGTTTATCCTCACGAATCAGGAAATTAATATGGTGCTCTTTAAATACTTTTATAATCTGGAGATTGATTGCTTGTTGAATGTCCATGTACTTCAAATAATCAGCTACAGTAACATAATAGACTATCTCAAAGACTAAACCATATTCTGTAAACCGTGCAAAATGTGCCCGATCAAATTTTGTACTTTCGGCAGCTTCAATGATTGCTTTAATTAAGTTGGGAATTTCGCTGAGTAATTCGGTAGAAGTATGATAAGTTACAGTCACCGTAAATTGAACTCGCCGGTTCTCCTGTCGTTTAAAATTATGAACTCTTGATTTGGTAAGATCGCTGTTGGCTATTATAATTTGCTCTCCCGTAAGACTTCTTAAACGTGTAGTTTTAACGCCAATATATTCAATAGTTCCGTTTTTGTCATCCACATTTATAGCATCACCAACTTCAAATGGTTTGTCAAAAAATATAACAAAATAATTAAATAAGTCGCCTACAATGTTTTGTGCAGCAAGAGCAACAGCAACGCCACCAATACCCACACCAGCCAATATAGTATTAACGTTGTAGCCCAGGTTATCAATTAGAAAAACACTTCCCAAAATCCAGATGATGATATTCAACATAATCATCATGCCGTCAATCTGCTTCAGTTTGGTTTCACCATTCTCCTGCTTCTGGATATAAGATGATAGTATGACTTTGATCGTTGAAGAAATAAACCGCAGCACAAAAAACGTAATGATAACAGAGATCGCTATATCCACTACGCGCGAAAACTTTTCAGATAAGGTTAAATAATTAATGCCCCAATAAATAAAAAGAAATGTGACGATGGGTAGAACAAAGTCTTCAATATCTTTTACCAGGAGATCATCCAGCTTACTTTCACTTTTCGAAACAGCTTGTTTAATTCTTTTAGCAATGATCTTTTTTAGAAGCGAGATAAGGAGCAGACCTCCTAACGCTATGCCCAGGGCAATAAGATAGTCTTGTACGGTATTTCCCAGGTATTCAATTGAAAGTATATTCTCGAATGACATGAAGTTTTGGCTTGTTGTGATTTTTAAACGCATAGACGGAATACAAAATCGCGGCCAAGAGCAAAGTTGTGATGATTCACGGACAGAAAATCTTTTTGAAGAGAATAATGTGGAATATTTTACCTCAGCCTATGCAAAAGTTTTCATGCTCTTTATCAACCTAAAGCGCTGATGACGTTCAGTGTTAGAAAATCTTAGCAATAAAAAGGTTAAGCAATCGCGCACGGTATTTGTAAGTGATAACAACAATGATCATCTGATGTCATTTCAGTTAAGCGCATCGAATCTCCGGTAAGAGGATCATGGCGAGGCCCGATAAAGAAGCGTTGACAAGAAATGAATGATCACTCGAGTACTTTCTAAATAGACAGAGTCATGAATGCGAAGACTAAACCAGAATCCAATAAGAAAATCATATTTTATTTTCAGATTCACCAACCACGCCGATTAAGAAAATTTCAATTCTTTGATATCGGCACACATGATGACTATTTTGACGACAGATCAAACGAAAAAATAGTTAACAGAATAGCAAAAAACTGTTACCTGCCAACCAATGATTTATTGCTTAAAATGATTTCGAAAAATCCTGAAATAAAAATTTCATTTTCGATTTCAGGTGTTGCATTAGATCAGTTTGCTACGTATTGCCCTGAAGTTATTGATAGTTTTAGAGCACTGGCCGATACAGGTTCGGTTGAGTTCTTGTCAGAGACAAATTATCACTCACTGGCTTGTTTGATTTCGGAGGATGAGTTTCATACTCAAATTCTTCAGCATGCCGAAAAGATTTACCGTTATTTTGGAGTGCGTACAACCGCATTCAGAAATACCGAATTGATTTACAACAATGCCATTGGAGAACAAGTTGCTCGCATGGGATTTAATGCCATCATTTGTGATGACGTTATCAACGTCAATCCATACACAATATACGAGCATCCTGATGACGACTCTTTTAAAATATTGCTCCGGAATAACAGGTTAAGCGATGATATTGCTTTTCGTTTTATTCAGGATAAAACTACATTAACAGTTGATCAGTATACCTCATGGTTATATAATGTTCCCGGAGACAATTCTGTTACACTTTTAGGGTTGGATTATGAAACTTTTGGTGAGCATCGTAAGAAAGATTCAGGAATTGGAATTTTTTTGGAGAACCTCATCAAACGTATAATTATTGATAAGCGAATCAAATTTGCCAAACCGTCATCAGTATTGCGACAAGCTGTTATTACAGAAAAGCTCTCCGTAAAAGATTATATCTCCTGGGCCGACGAACAGAAAGATCTTTCTGCATGGTTGGGAAATGACATGCAGACTGAAGCATTTAATGGTCTTAAAGAATTGGAAAGCATTGTAAAGAAAATTGAAGATCCTGAGTTGGCTAATGTCTGGCGAAACCTGCAAACAAGCGATCATTTTTATTATATGTCTACTAAGACATCCGCCGATGGTTCTGTGCATTCATATTTTAGTCCATACTCGTCGCCTTATGAAGCCTTTATTAATTACATGAATATATTAAATGATTTCAGAGTCAAAATTAAAAAAGCATCAGCAGCTTCAGCACAAGCTGATCCTGCCTTAGTTCAGGAATATGAACGGAGGCATACAGCCACACCTTTATGGGCTGTAAAGCTTGAAGCTGAGCATAAAGAAACATTTGTTAGTAAATGATGCAATGTTCATCACTGATGATAATAGATTATTACCAGTATGAATAGCATAGATGTTTTACAACGTCGCGTTGGAATAAATTTCTCGACACAAAACGATTGTGAAATATTAGTGTGGGCTCCGCGTGCTAATAATGTAGTGCTTCATATTTCAGGTAGCAACAAAAGAATTCAACTTCAAAAAAAAGAACGGGGTTATTGGGGTGGTTCGTTAAGTGATATATACCCAGGCGTTAATTATTTTATTAACGTCGATGAAACTTCTTATCCAGATCCAGCTTCCGTTTTTCAACCATTTGGTTTTGATGGACCTTCACAAGCATTAGACCTGAATGCATTTGCGTGGCAGGATAAACTCTGGAAAAACATAAGCATAAGCAATTATATTATCTATGAACTGCATGTCGGCACTTTTACAGCTGAAGGCACTTTTACGGGCATAGAAACAAAACTTGAATATTTAAAACAACTTGGTATTACTGCTATCGAGCTTATGCCAATAGCACAATTTCCCGGCACACGTAATTGGGGATATGATGGAGTCTTTCCATTTGCTGTACAAAACTCATACGGAGGCCCTGCTTCATTACAACACCTGATAAACACTTGTCATCAGCATGGGCTTGCTGTGATATTGGATGTGGTATATAATCATTTC
>DATCRE010000397.1:0-2966 GCA_036569145.1 Cyclobacteriaceae bacterium | reverse complement strand
TTTCTGGATTACACCATATCAAACATAATTCACGGTGATGCTACCAATGGAAAACCTCAACTTGAATTGCTGATTATTGGGCGTAATCTCGAAAGTCACGAAACAGTTATATCCGTTGGAGCAGATGCTGCATCACTACGAACGTTAACAACCGTTGATTTTTTTGGTTTTACAACTTCTAAAGTTTCAATTCCATTAGAGTGGACAGATGTAAGTTCATCAGGTAAAACTACAGTGAGAGTGGCATCATCAGGTGTGGGCGGTCAACCGGATAGAATTAGTATCTCCTATATTAAATTGAATTTTCCTCAGAGCTTTAGTTCTGACGGTCTTAATGAAAAATTATATATGCTTGCTGCAAATGCATCAGACAAGTCATATATAGAAATTCAAAATCCGGCATCTAATCTCAGGTTGTTTGATGTTACAGATCCATCCAATGTGGTTCGTATTCGTGTAACATCAACCTCTACTCTTAATGCTGTTGTTCCATCAACATCAGTATCAAGAAAAGTACTCGCAACAAATGTGGTGCTTACGCCAGCGCAGATAAAGAAAGTAACGTTCAGACAAATTTCTCCCGGCTTGCAGGATTATGTTATCATCAGTCACAAGCAATTAAGAAAACCTGCATTAGGATATGCTGACCCGGTAGAAGCATACGGAGAATACCGCGCATCAACTGCTGGCGGTGGATATGATACATTGATTGTTGATATCAATCAACTCTATGACCAATATAACTATGGTGAAGTTTCTCCTCTTGCTATATTTCATTTCATGAAATTTTTATGTTCAGTTAAGCCACCGAAGTATCTTTTTATTATTGGCAAAGGTTTGCTGGTTTACTACAATACAAACAGGCAACCCACACTTACTAAATTGAAAGACCTGGTTCCAACATCTGGCTATCCAGGCTCAGATATGTTTTTTACTGTTGGCTTAGCCGGAACTCAAAATGAGCCAGCTGTTCCAACAGGGCGAATAACAGCATCAACTTCGAATGATGTGGCAGCCTATCTTAATAAAGTCAAAGAAATGGAAGCGCTGTCTTTCGATGGACTGTGGCGTAAAAATTTACTTCACCTCAGTGGTGGTATCAGGGTTGGAGAACCTGAACGATTTCGTGCTTACATGCAAGACTTTCAGACGACAGCCGAGGGCTATCACCTGGGAGGAAGTGTGCAGGCCATTGCTAAAAAAAGCACGGATATAAAATTGATAAATGTTTCTACAGAAGTTAACAAAGGGTTAGATCTTATAACTTTCTATGGACACTCTTCACCGGGTGCAACTGACTTTGAAATAGGTTTTGCTTCCGATCCTGTTATGGGTTATAACAATCCAGGCAAATATCCAACCTTGCTTATGAATGGTTGTAATGTTGGATCATTCTTTCTGGATGCTACTATCTTTGGTGAAGACTGGGTTAATACACCAGGCAAAGGAGCCATAGGATTTATTGCCGATGCATCATACGGTTTTGAAAATTTACTAAAGCAGTACTCAGATGTTTTTTATGAAGTTGGCTATGGTGATTCGACTTTTATAACGAAAGGATTAGGCGATATTCAGAAGGAAGTTGCTGTCCGGTATTCACCAACACCAAGTCTCTATGATATTGCCCAGGTACAACAAATGATTTTGTTGGGCGATCCTGCAGTGAAGTTATTTGGCGCCAAGAAAGCTGATTACGAAATCAACGATAATAATTTATTTATTGAATCTTTTACAAGTGAGCCGGTATCGGTTAATACAGATTCTTTCGCGCTTCGAATCATTGTCCGCAATTTTGGACAGGCTAAAGAAAAACCATTGTCAGTTCAGGTTAAGCGTACATTCAACGACAACTCAACGGCGACTTACCAGCAAGTTTATGATCCGGTTAAATATGCGGATACACTTCTCTTTGTAGTAAAGAAAGATCGTGATAAAGGTTTTGGAAACAATAGCTTCACTGTTAAAGTAGATTCTAATGATACCGTTGATGAGTTGAATGAGAATAACAATGAAGCAACGAAATCTTTTTTGATACCATTAAACGGAACGAAGAATGTTTTTCCATCTGACTTTTCTATTGTAAATGGTACAGATGTAAACCTGGTTTTTCAAACTACGGATTTGCTTTCAGGCGAACGTGATTTTAATGTTGAGGTTGATACCACAGCTTCCTTTAACAGTTCGTTTAAAAAACAATTCACCGTAAAAGGAACTGTGCTGGCGAAACAGAGCATAACAATTCTGACACAAGACAGCACCGCATATTACTGGAGAACTAAATTAGCGCAGCCTCTCTCTGGCGAAAGCACGGATTGGGTTATGAACTCATTTACCTATATCAACAATGGCAGTGAGGGATGGGCGCAGGTACACTTTCCACAATATCAAAAAAATACCACGGAAGGATTGACGGAGAATAGCACAGATCGCCAATTGGAATTTGATAAAACGGTGACCGATATTTCCGTTACAACATTTGGTTCGGCGAGTAGTACAAGCTATACAAATGTATCAGTCAAATTAAATGGCGCTGAATATAATTTATATACACAAGGTGGTGGATGTCGCACGAATACGCTTAACATTATGGCCTTCCATAAAACAACCACAGTTCCATACCTCACCGTTCCATTTACTAATCCTCGCTCTTGTGGACGAGCGCCACAGGTCATTCACAGCTTTGCTCCATCAGAAATGGATACCGGCAATGGCACTGATATTGCGCAGATGGTTGACAATACTGTTTTAGGCGATTCAGTTGTGTTGTTTACTATGGGCGATGCAAGTTATAGCACTTGGTCAGCAACCGTTAAAAATAAACTGGGTTTGTTTGGTATTTCGTTAGCGCAGATCAGTTCATTTCAAACAGGCGAGCCACTGGTTATTTTTGGTAAGAAAGGTGCAACACCAGGAACAGCAAAAATTTACAAAGCATCTGCGAGTCCGGTGAATCAGCAGACCTTGCA
>DATCRE010000396.1:0-2136 GCA_036569145.1 Cyclobacteriaceae bacterium | reverse complement strand
CGACTCGATCATGAGTTTTTCAACGTTGTCGCGATTCTCACCTTTGTAGAACTTGATCAACGCTAATTGTGAGATTGACTTGGCAACTTCAATGTGATTACGTCCGAATTGTTTTTCCTGGCTGGCTAGTGCTTTGGCAATATTATCTTCAGCTTTATCATAATCACCCAGTGTATAATATATATCACTTAATAATTTTTGTGTTGGCGCTGTTTTGGTTGAGTTTTCGCCGTATGTTTTTACAGCAATCTGATTGGCACGTTGAGCAATTTTATCGGCTTCTGTGTAATCTCCTTTAGCTAAGGAAATCCTTCCCATGTTTACCAGTGGCTCTATCAGGTGAAGGGAATTCTTGCCAAAAATCTGTTCACTTTCTGTAATCAGTTTTTCGAGGAGGTCACTGGTATCAGAGTACTTGCCCAGCTGAATGAACAAGCTTGAAAGTTCTTTGGCTGTTTCAAGTTCGTCGCTGGCAGTTACTTTTGATCTTTGTATGAGTTTAGCGGAGCGATCAAGGTTGTCTTCGGCTTCATCGAAAAGACCTTTGATACCAAAGAGAACAGCCTGCGTTTCAATGGTGTTGATATATCCTGCAGCCCACTGATCTTCTTTTCGTCTCTTCTCCAGAATGGTTATGGCTTTGTCAATGTATTGACCAGCTTCATCGTAATCTCCAAGTTTGATGAGAAGTTTCGCGTTGTTGTTAAGCTCAACACCGTAAGCAGGATCTTCGTAATCATATTTTACACGTGCAGCTTCATAAGCATCTTTTAAAGCGACCTTTGCTTCTTTATACTTATCCGTTAATTCATAATATGTTGCCAGGTGATTTAAGATCTCAAGCCTGTCTTTATGACGCAGGTTAGTTTCCTTCGAAATAATTTTAGTGAAGCTCTCATCAAATATTTTTCCAGCCTCATCTATCTTGTTAGTGTAGTCCAGATCAAACTCTGCCATTCTTAAACGTATCAGATGATAGTCGGGTGAATTTTCTCCGCACAGTTCTTTGGTAACATCAGCTAATTGTGTGAGATAAGTTTCGGCATTGATAAAACGTTTTTCAATGACAGCTACGGTATATAAGAAGTCAAGGATCTTGGCTGTGGTCTTGTAGTTTTTAGGAAGTGTCTTTGAGTTTAAAATGGCCAATGCATCTTGTTCCAGATTTTTTGTTTTGTCATTGTTAAGCTTTAAATCAAATTCAATGGCCTTCAGGTTTATGCGGTGAAGACTTGCTTTGGGAAAATTCTTGTCGATAACTTTTTGGTATTCAAGTTTTGTATTTTGATACCGCGCACGATTATCAGTCTTGATAAGTTGTTTCAGATAATCCAGATAGATATTAAGCGCTAATGAATTGGTTGGAGCAACTTTCTTTTTTACATCATTCAAAATATCGTCAAAGTCAACTTTGTATTCTGCTCCGTTTTCAACTTGCATTTTGGCATAGAGATAATTATTCTCAGCGTAGGCTACACTGGTTTCTCCCATGAAGCGTTGTCTTTTTTTGATGGAAGTTTGTGCACCGAGGAAAGCAGAGTCGGCCCGGATCAGATCACCTTTTTTACCAAAGGCATTTGCAAGCAGAGTTTGAAGTTTGGCATAGTTTCCAAATCGTGCAGGTAGTTCTTCTTCAGGCACTCGCTTTGTTTTCAAAGCTCCCTGTTCAACTACTGTTTCTTTTTCTACAGCGCGGCCTGCAAAATAACTTTCCTGGCTCAGCAGAAGTTCAATTGCTTTGTTGCAGTATCCCTGGCCAATCATAGCCTCAGCTTCAATAAGAGCAATTCTGCCATTAAGCTGATCCGTTAACTGATTTGATTTTTTGAGAATGTCTTTCGCTTTGTCTACATACTCCCGACTTAATCTGTAATTGCCATATTCATTGTAAGCCTCTGCTATTTCAAGCATCGTAGTGGCATAGCTCGTGCTTGTTTCACCAAAGATTGCTATGCTTGATGTTAATGCATTTTGAGAACTTGGCTCGAAAGAACCTAGCACACCGAGCGCCAGGCTAATCTTGGCATCGCGTATGTAATAGCCGGGCATGTAATTGTTTTGCTGCCCAAGCTTGCTGGTTACACTCTTCTTAAATTTTTGAAGTTTGCTGGAAGCCTTGGAATAATTTCCGGCGGC
>DATCRE010000395.1:0-18747 GCA_036569145.1 Cyclobacteriaceae bacterium | reverse complement strand
CTGTGTTCTCAATGGTATAACCTTCTGATACAACACCTGGTCTCTTAACTTGCGATCCTTTTAATGCTCGCTCTGTGGGATACCATGTATCTTGCTTATCATTCAAAACACCACCTGATTTTACGAGAGCATTCCATTCGGATGATGTAACTTTATTTTTCTTCACGGGTCTCCAGGCTTGTCCGGATCCATCAATGATTCCTTTCCCTGTAATGGCAATGTTTTCTGCATCCGCAGCGTAGATGGGCGATTGTGCACGAATGGCATCAACGCCTTCCCAGTTTGTTTTGAATAATGCGTAATCGTCATAGTTATCACTAAACTGAAGCACGGCGCCTTCGCTTACATAAAGGTTAACGTTGCTCTTGAGTGCAATGGGGCCTGTAATCCAAAGTCCTTTAGGAATCAAAACAGTGCCGCCACCTGATGTATGACAAGCATCTATTGCAGCTTGCAGTGCAGTTGTATTTACAGTAATACCATCTCTCTTTGCGCCATACGAGAGTATATTAAAAGTATCTTTCTTAAAAGCTACTTCCATAACCTTAGGAAGTTCATATTCAAATCGGTCACCAACCGGAATCTTCTTAACCTCCTTTGATAAATCAATTTCTAGTTCCTTTAATCCTTCTACTACCAGTGAAGCAACAACATCAGCACCATAGGGTGTAAAATGTGTATTATCATCTTTACCCTCAGGGAAATTGGGCCAGACACCGGCAGGTAAATTCAGAAACATTTTTTTTGAATCTTCTACACCCAGGCTCACAATAACTTCTTTACTCTTGGCATGAAGATCAATAAGAGGCACGTGAAGTTCTTTTGCAACCTCTTTCACTACAGCAGGATAGTCACCATGCTGATCAACAAAGTTTCCCTGCTCATCAAATTTTCTTCGCATAACAGGTGTTATCAGAATTGCATTTGCTCCTTTCGAACGAATCTCTTCAACATATCGAATAAGATTTTTACGATAGTCTGTATGCGGCGCGGCATATCGTGATGTGTCAGATTCTTTTGAATCATTATGACCAAATTGTATGAAGACCCAATCGCCTTTACGAAGTTGATTATATACTTCTGCCCAATGCCCCAGCGTTCTGAAACTTCTTGTACTACGGCCATTCACAGCATGGTTATGAATTTCAGCATTGATGTATTTTGGAAACATCATTCCCCATCCTGTCTCCGGAGCAGCCTCTGGCCGTTTGTTAGCCATTGTAGAATCACCAATCAAAAAAATGCGAGGTCTCGATTCATGGAGAAATGAAGACAATACAACCACACAAAAAATTACTGCTATTATCCGTATTAACTTCTTCATCATGTTTACATGTTATTAAAAGATCTCCCATATGCAACACGCATACGGGATTCTTTCTGCTTATAACCAAACCAAATTCAATACCATTACTTTAAAAAACCGTCGATAAAATTTACAAGCTTTCTGGCGATCAGTTGATAAATGAGGATTATCATTTGACCCATGATCTCCATAGCGCTATGCACATAAGTTTCTTCCTTTTTACAACTTAAATAATACATTATGTGCAAACGATTGCATTTTAGGAAGGTTATTTGAAATGTCAAAACGATATCTGATATTTTTTAACAAACAAGGCTATTTAAGCTTATTTCAATCGTATTAACTTCTAACATGCAGATACTTAAAATACAATTAACAATTTTCCGGGCACTTGATCGATGTAAATATTTTATACTATATTGCGCAAACGATTACACAAAACAGTACGAAATGAACCAAGTAAGACACGCCATCCATCCGGATGATTACGTTGGAAAAAACACCAATCAATTAAGAGAAGCTTTTCTTATAGAGTCTTTGTTTGCCAATGATGAAGCCACAATGATATACAGTCACTTCGACCGCATTATTATAGGTGGTGTTAAGGCTGTCAGCAAGAATGTTTCTCTCCAAACATCCTCTCCATTGAAATCTGATTTTTTCCTGGAAAGAAGAGAGCTTGGCATTATATGCGTTGGCAACAATGGCAAAGTAACTGTTGATGGAGTCTCCTATCCTGTTCAATACAAAGAAGCACTCTACATAGGAAGAGGTTCTAAAGAGATTATATTTCATCCGGGCGATAACAAAGAGCCATGTCTCTATTATTTCAACTCTACTCCGGCACACGCTGTTTATCCTACACGAAAAATTTCATTGCAGGAAGCTGAAACGGTAGAGCTGGGATCTTTAGAAAACTCCAATCACAGAACAATTCGAAAACTTATTGTTAACAGTGTGCTTCCTACTTGCCAGTTGCAGATGGGATTAACAGAATTAAAACCCGGAAGTGTATGGAACACCATGCCACCTCACACACACGACCGAAGAATGGAAGTGTATTTCTATTTTGAAGTTCCCGCTAACCAAATGGTATCTCACTTCATGGGCCCGGCAGAAGAGACAAGACATTTGTGGGTAAAAAATAATCAGGCTGTAATCTCCCCACCATGGTCTATTCATTGTGGTGCAGGTACAAGCAACTATTCATTTATATGGGGCATGGCAGGCGAAAATCTCGACTATAGTGATATGGATGCCATTGCACCAACAACTTTAAAATAATTAACATGAAACTATTTGATCTCAGTGGAAAGCGAGCACTCATTACCGGTGGTACGCATGGTCTCGGTATGGCAATGGCTAAAGGACTTGGCGAAGCCGGCGCACAAATAATCATTAACGATGTGCTTCAGGAAAAATTAACAGGCGCCATTCAGGAATATAAACAGGCGGGCTTCGATGTAAAAGGTTATCGCTTTGATGTAACGAATGATGAAGCCGTAGGTCAAGCCATCCAAACTATTGAAAAAGAAGTTGGCCCGATTGATATACTCATCAACAATGCTGGTATCATCAAACGAATCCCGATGGTTGATATGGAGGCAGCAGATTTCAGACAGGTTATCGATGTGGATCTGATTGCACCTTTTATTGTTTCAAAATACGTGGGACGCCAGATGATAAAACGGAAAGCAGGAAAAATCATCAATATATGCTCGATGATGAGTGAGCTCGGCCGCGACACCGTATCAGCTTATGCAGCAGCAAAAGGTGGTTTAAAAATGCTCACGCGAAACATGGCTACTGAATGGGCTAAACATAATATACAGGTTAATGGTATCGGGCCAGGTTATTTTGCCACAGAGCAAACAGCTCCCATACGCGTGGATGGTCATCCGTTTAATGATTTCATTATCAGCAGAACACCAGCCGGACGTTGGGGCGATCCGACAGATTTAGTAGGCACTACAGTATTCCTCTCTTCTGCAGCCAGCAATTTTGTTAACGGACAAATTATTTATGTTGATGGTGGAATTCTCGCAACCATTGGAAAACCAGCGAATGAATCTTAAGTTGCAGTTGTTTATCCTGCACGTGATAAGCTCAACATGAAAAAAGAAAAGGCTACTATACACGACATTGCTCTGAAGCTGAATATCACGGCTTCAACGGTATCGCGTGCTTTGAATGATCACCCCCGCATTAGTGAAGCTACCAAGAAAGCTGTTATCAAGGCCGCACAGAAATTAAATTATCAGCCTAATCACATTGCGGCTGCGCTTCGCAATGGCAAGAGTAATATCCTGGGCATCATTGTTCCAACAGCCGACAGAAGTTTTTTCTCCTCTGTTGTACGAGGTATTGAAGAGATTGCCAACAAGGCGCGTTACAATGTAATGATCTGCCAGACTCACGATAACTATGAAAAAGAAGTAGCCACCGTTGAAGCTCTTCTTAGCTCGCGTGTCGATGGCGTTATCGCATCATATTCAAAAGAGACACAGAATTTCGATCATTTTTTAAAAATCAAAGAGAGAGGGATTCCACTGATTTTCTTTGACAGATCTCATGATGAGTTAGAAGTAAGCCAGGTTGTTATTGATGATTTTTTGGGAGCATACAAAGCTACTGAACACCTGATCAAGCAAGGCTACACGCGCATCGCCCACTTTACCAACACTCGTAAAATAAGTATCTACAAAGAACGTCTGCGAGGATACAAGGAAGCACTCCTTGCCAATAACATGACTGTCGATAGCGCATTGATTGTTGAAAGTAATCTGCAACTGGAAGATGGCAGAAACAGCATGTTACAATTGCTAAAGCTAAAAGAAAGACCTGACGCTGTATTCTCTGCCAGTGCATACGGCATTATGGGAGCTATGCAAATTCTGCAAGAGAATAAAATTAAAATACCAGATGAAATCGGATTGGTTGGTTTCAGTAATGAAGCCTTTACGTCCTTTACAACGCCTGACTTAACCACGGTGGAGCAACATAGTTTGCGTATTGGCAATGCTGCAGCAGAAATATTTTTGGAAGAAATAACCCGTCATGGTGATACTAAATTTATCCCTCAAAAAGTTGTACTTAAACCTGAGCTAATCATTCGTGGATCGTCAGTAAAAAAAGTATAAATTACAATCTCAATTAAGTTTAGAATGAAATCGTTTCTAACCGAAGACTTCCTTTTGCAAAACGAATTTGCAAAAACGTTATACCATCAATACGCCAAACCATTACCCATCATCGATTATCACTGCCATCTTTCACCAAAAGATATTGCAGAAAACAGGCTCTTTGGAAACATAACAAAAGTCTGGCTTGAGGGCGATCATTACAAATGGAGAGCGATGCGCACGTTAGGCATCGACGAAAAATTTATTACCGGTAGTGGCAGCGATGCTGATAAGTTTAATCAGTGGGCATATTGTGTTCCATATACAGTACGCAATCCACTATATCATTGGTCTCACCTGGAATTGAAACGGTACTTCGATATACAGCAACTTCTTTCACCGGACACCGCTCAATCTATTTATAAAACTACAGAAGAGAAATTATCCAGCCAGGATTACAGAACGAGAAATCTTCTCACAAAAATGAAGGTGGAAACTGTTTGTACAACGGATGATCCAATTGATTCACTTGAATATCACAAACAGATCAAGAGTGATAAATTTTCAACTACAATCCTTCCAACGTTTCGTCCTGATAAATCATTTGCTGTTGAAAATACAATAGCTTACAATGACTACTTGGACAAGTTGGCACAGTTAACAGGCATTACTATTTCAAGTTTTGATAACCTGATCAGCGCGCTTGAAAAACGAGTTGACTTCTTTCATGCACAAGGTTGCCGCTTGTCTGATCATGGATTGGAACAACTTTATTTCCCGGATGCAAATGGTAGTTTTAAAATAAACGATCTGTTCAAAAAAGTAAAACAGAATACAGCGCTCACAAAAGAAGAAACTGATTTCTACAAATATTGTGTATTACTTGAACTCGGACGACTCTATCATAAAAACGGATGGGTTCAACAGTTTCACTTGGGAGGATTGCGTAACACCAATGCGCGCATGCTAGGAAAACTTGGACCTGACACTGGCTTTGATTCCATTGGAGATTTTAAACAAAGTGTAACACTCTCCAAATTCCTGAATGCGCTTGACGGAACCAATCAGCTTGCAAAAACTATCTTGTATAATCTTAATCCATCCGACAATGAAGTGATGGGCACCATGATCGGAAACTTCAACGATGGCTCTGCCAAAGGGAAAATACAATTCGGATCAGCGTGGTGGTTCCTCGATCAAAAAGATGGAATGGAGAAACAAATCAATGCGCTGTCTAACCTTGGTCTGCTAAGTTGCTTCATTGGTATGCTCACTGATTCAAGAAGCTTCCTCTCCTATCCAAGACATGAGTATTTCAGAAGAATACTCTGCAACCTGATCGGGAAAGATGTTGAAAATGGCGAATTACCATCCGATGAAAAATGGCTCGGCAAAATTGTGAGCGACATTTGCTACTACAATGCTAAAAGCTATTTTAGTTTTCAGGATTAATAGCAACATCTACAAACTCTTTTTCACTCTTGGCAATAACAATGGTTGCTACGCCATTGCCAATAATGTTGGTGATGGCGCGGGCCTCACTCATAAACTTATCAACACCGAGTAAGAAGGCAAGTCCTTCAACTGGTATCTTGTGAAGAGTTGTTAACGTTGATGCCAGCACAATGAAGCCGCTGCCTGTCACACCCGCTGCACCTTTCGAAGTAATCATAAGAATACCCAGGATAGTAATCATCTCTGCAAGCGAAAGTTCTATGTTGTAAAGCTGAGCAATGAAGAGTACAGCCATCGAAAGATAAATAGAAGTGCCATCGAGATTAAAAGAATAACCTGTAGGAACAACAAGACCCACAACAGACTTGCTGCAACCCATGCGTTCCAGTTTCTTCATTAATGATGGCAACGCTGGCTCTGAAGATGATGTGCCAAGTACAATAAGTAATTCTTCTTTAATATCAACCAAAAACTTCCAGACACTTATCTTGTAAAACCGGAGAATGCTACCAAGCACAAGAAAGATAAACAAAGCCATAGTGAAGTAAACACAGAGCATCAGTTTGCCCAATGGCAGAAGTGATACTAATCCAAATTTACCAACAGCGAAAGCCATCCCTCCAAAAGCACCAAGTGGCGCGAGATACATAACATAGCGAAGTAGTTTATAAACAAACTCTGCCGAGATATTTAAATAGTGAACTGCCTTTTCACGATGCGATGAATAACTCAGTGCTATACCCACAACGATAGCCAGCACTAACACCTGCAATGTAACGTTAGCCGTAAAGAAATCAATCCAGCTAAACGTTGATGCCTGCTTGGTGTATTTGGAAGCATCTTGTGTAGACAGTCCGGTCATTTCAATCCGGCCAGGCTTCAGAAACCACGCTACACCAATGCCTAGTGCAAGCGCAAATGTTGTTATCACTTCAAAGTATACCAATGCTTTAACACCAACACGACCTACTTTCTTAAGATCACCTATGCCTGATATTCCTAATGTAATGGTTAAAAAGATGATAGGCCCAATAAAGACTTTAATCAGATTGATAAAAGACTTTCCAATGATTTCCATCTTCACTGCTGTTGCAGGAAAGAAGTGACCTAACAATACGCCAGCCACAATAGCAACGATAACCTGGAAGGCCAGGTTACCCACAATTCTCTTATGCATTGGAGCATGAGGTTTAGTTGCTGATGTTTTATGTGTTTGAGGATTCACGTCAATGTTCAATACTTCAGATTTAAGATTTTACAACTTCATCCTTCCAAAGTACTAAATTTTATTGATGTCGCTCCGCTGGAGAAGAGTTGGGGACGACGTTAAAAATTTACTCCCCAAACGCCATGTATTAGATACGTTGATCTTTGCAGGGAAACTTTAATGGTCTGGCGTTATTTTTTATGAATAAGGTGAAGACGCTGGCCCATCCATGTGGATGAAAATTCTGTCTCACAAACATCAACATTCTCTGCGAGTGACGTGGATAGGGAAGTAAGTCAGCCAAAGAATATTCTTAAAATTCAAAATTCTTAAACAATTCAGATTGACTAATCTTCAACACGTTGCATATCTTAAAAATTGTATAAACAGAAGGAGTAGTTTTTCCATTTTCAATCCTAGACATGGCATGACGGTCTATTGATTCTGAAAGAACTTCGAATTGTTTAAGAGAAATATTCGCAGCCTCGCGCAAAGTCTTGATGCGCTTGCCCAACGCCTTCGAATATTTTGCTTTTTCCTTCATTTTTTGCAATGAAGGGATTAAATCAACTCCCAGGGTTGTATTATTTTACAACCCTTATTACATTTACGATAATATGAAAACTAAATTTTAGTTGGGAACAGTGTTTTCTTATAAAAGGATTCAGGTAAGCGACGAAGTTTCTGTCTGGCAAGCACTGACATCCTCTTTGAGTGACGATAGTACAACGCAAACGTTTTTTCATGTTATCAAAAATAACTTGACGATCTTAATTTGAATTCGGTGAATTTTTACATTTCTTGCGACCACTTAAACCTAAGAGGAAATAATGCTACTAAAAAAGACCTGTGCAGCCGCATCTATGCTCACCCGATATTTCTATTTTCCATTAAGATACTTTTGTTTCATTTGTAGGAATACAAATCATTCCATTAAACTTTGCTTCGCCTTATAATCTCAGTCATTAGATATGAAGAATATTTTTTTACTCCTGAAAGTTAGACTGGTAAAAACTCTATTACTGTTACTTGTATTTTTGATCCATGCATCGGTTGGTTATAGTCAATCCTCTCAAACCGATGTAGCAAAACTAACTCCACAGTCACCGGAAGCAGCAAATTTAGGCAGGTATGGTGAAGTAGCCGTGGGAGAATATACTGGAGCCGTGAATATTTCGATCCCGCTGCATATCATTAAATCAGGATCGCTAAGCTTTCCTCTCGATCTTTATTATAATTCCACAGGGGTCAAGGTTAGTCAAGATGCGACATGGGTTGGTCTTAATTGGGATTTGACTGCAATGGCAGGTATTACTTATACGCCAGCGGGTGGTAATGACCAGATGTATCCAGCATATAGTATGGCTATACCCTGGGCTGATTGGCGAGCCCTTATGGATGTTATTAATCCTCAGGAAATTGCTCCAATTCTTAATGAAACACTTGAGCCCTTATATCCATATAACTCGCTTTGCTTTGGAGCAGCAGTTTCAGGGGCTAGTGAGCGTGATCTATATAGCGTTAATGCACCGGGCCTGTCTTTTAAATTTTACATTCATCCAGGTACCGGTTTACCTGAAATTATTGGCGAGCGGAATAATTGTAAAATAACAGGATCGCCTAACGCAAATGGCTTTACCATTGTTAACGGTCAAGGCATAACATATCTCTTTTCAACCCCTGAACAAGATGGCCAATCTATGGGGATTTACAATGCCTGGTACCTGACAGGAATATCCAATTCCGATGGAGACTGGATAAGGTTTACGTATGCAAATTATGGCCCAACGGTGGTCTTACCACCTATAAGCGAAAATTCACTTGATGTTATCGAAGCAAACTCAGCTAGTATTTCGCCACCACCCGGTGGACGAACAGCTTTTGCAGAAATTAAAGTTATTAATACAAAATATCTTACCGGTATCGAATCTTTAACCGAAACAGTCAGTTTTCAACTTAGCACGCGCGATGATATAGCGGGAGCAGGTGCCCGAAAGCTGGATTCGCTCATTGTTGAAGATAAGTATTCTGCTCGTAAAAGAATTTTTGAATTTCAATATGGGTACTTTGATGGCTCATCCTCAATCGGTGGTAATTATCTTACTGACGGAACAACAACAGGCATGGGAGCCATGACAGAAGCATATCTTAGAAAGCGATTGAAACTTATTTCGGTTCAGGAGCGAAATACTTCTGGAACAGAAACTACAGAACAGCGAACTACATCAAGAGCAGAGACCACGAACAGGCATTCATTTACCTACAATGAGTCACAACTTCCAATGAAAACCTCTTTTGCAGTTGATCATTGGGGATATTTTAATGGAGAGGAAAATTTTAGCACGCTTGTTAATCAGGCTGGCTCACAACGGACGCTTATACCTAATTATTATTCTCTGATATTTTACGATAATTCACTTAATAACAGTAAAATTCTTCACACCAATATTTATGAAGGCGCCAGGCGGGGTTCAAGGTCTGGTTATATGCTCCGTGGATCGCTCCGTTCAATAACCTACCCTACAGGCGGAAAATCTGAATTTACGTTCGAGCCACACTCCTTTAATAATGTCAACGTACTGGCAGCAGATGATGAGATCTCAGGCAGTAATATAGAAACAATCAGTTTAATAGATCTTAATTATCCGGATGGAAGTAATGATGCCTTATCACATGCTGAGTTTGATATAACAGAGACGCAAGTGGTTAATATTTGGGGCAATTTCCAAAACCGACGTCTTGACGGTACCTTATTTACGTATGATCAAATGAAAGGAGCTTCTATTACTTTGCTAAAAGTAAATCCACCGGGCATAGATGTCTTAAGAAACTGGAAGCCAGTTGTTTTTAATGACAATACATATAGCGCTCAGCCAATCAATGAGTCAATTACTCTTACTCCAGCAAAATATATTCTCGTGGTAAATGCGCCTAACGACCTTGGGTTTCAAGGTTATACCGGACTTGTAGTGGCAGGTTTAAAATTCATTAAGATTCCTGTGATTATTACGCCAACAACCTTTACATCCATCGGGGGTGGACTAAGAATAAAATCAATCAATAATTTTGACGAGAACAATAACAAAGTCTCCTCCCGAGAGTACAGTTATACCAATATAGACGGCACAACAAGTGGCAAACTCCAAACACCTTTGCAATACGTAGAGTCAAAATATTATTATGACTATATGTGGGCTGAAACTGCCATTGATGGACAAATACAATTCGCATGTGATGGTGTAATAGATTGTAGAGCGCAATATAGGAACTGTCATAATGTATTTTCGTTATCCACTAATCCTGTTAAAGCAGTTGTAGGTTATTCAAGAGTCGTTATCAAGGATTACAATGAAGACCATACCAAGAATAATGGAACTTTAATTAAGGAGTTTTATAATAATTTATCCTCATATAAATTTTGGAAAGGTATTATTATCAATAATATAGATCTTACTGGGGAACTCCTTTCTTCTATTGATTTAAATGAGGCCGGAGACACGGTCTATGTAGAAAAGAATGAGTATTCATTAGCAGATATTGAAACAGATTGGGTAAATGTAACAGGTACTAATAACGCCTTACCAGGGGTTTTCCAAGGTACTAATAATCCTGGGGTTCCTTATTGGGCTTGTGGACATCCTCAATATTCTCTGGCGTCATATCCTTACGTACGATATATAACGTTCCCTTCCCAAAAAACTCAGATTTTTTTCTCCGGAAGTAACAAAGACACTATTCAAACAGATTACACTTACAACCTGTCTAACTATGCCATATCAGAAGTAAAAACCTATAACAGCAAAAAGGAACTCAACACAACTCGTTATAAATACCCTGTTGATTTTGTTTCAGAAAATCAGATTTACGGCTCCATGATCAACGATAATAATTTGATCGAGCCTGTGATTGAAGAAACAAAATTGAAGAACAATGTTCAATTGACAAGAACAAAAACCAATTATTGGGTGATGGATGGTCTGATTAAGCCTTATTCTGTAGAGCAACAGGTAATGGATAATCCTGTTCAAACGATGCTAAATCTTGATCGATATATGGGAGGAAACATTGCACAGTACAGGGCGAAAGATGGTATTAATAATACGTTCATTTGGGCATATCACAACACTCTGCCAATCGCAAAAGTGGGTAATGCAAAACTAAGTGATGTTTATTATACCGGCTTTGAAGACACTGACACCGACGTTGTGACTGGTGACGGTAAAACAGGATTGAAGAGTAAGATTAATGGATTTGTGAAGCAGTTGACAGGTCTGACCAATGGTAGCTATACCTTATCGTTCTGGCAGAAAGCTTCTGGTAAGTGGGTGTTGAATGTACAGCCTGTTGCTGTTACGAACGGTAGTTATACCATTACGATACCTTCTACGGCAACTGTAGATGACGTGAGGTTTATGCCTGCTGATGCTGTGATGACTACGTATTCATATAATGCTTTTGGGAAGTTAGCTTCTGTAACAGATCAGAATCACCTGACGAGCTTTTTTGAGTTCGATGATTTTAATCGTCTTCACCTTCTGCGCGATGATGACAATAACATTCTCAGGGTTTATAATTATCATCAGAATCCTGATGCCACGGTTAGTGATCATAATTATGTAGCAACCACACGTATTCAGAAAGAAGGAACTACGAATGAGAGCCAGGTAAGCACACTTGAAGTGGGTGACAAACTTCTGGACTATGGATACTTTGATGGGTTGGGAAGATCGCTACAAACAATATCGGTTCAGCAATCGCCTGACAAAAAAGATATTGTGCAGCCTTTTGCTTATGATGATTTTGGAAGAGAGACTATTAAATATCTTCCCTATGTTTCTGTTGAAGGAAACGGATCGTTCAAAACGAATTCAATAGGATTGCAATTGCAGTTTTATCAGAACGCAGATCATGTAGCGCATGATGCCAATCCCTATTCAGAAACTGTTTTTGAATCCAGTCCACTAAACAGAGTTATTGAACAAGGCGCTCCAGGTTCAAGCTGGCAGCCAGACAATACTGATTCATATACATCTACTGATCATACTGTAAAACATGACTATGCTTTTAACGGAGCCAATGATGTTATTCTTTTTGCTTACGATGCTACTACAGGTGAGGTTAGCGCTGGAGGCTCTGTTATAAATTATTATGACGCTAACCAGCTCCAGGCTAACAAGACCAAAGATGAGCATGGCAATGAAGTGATTGAGTATATAGACAGGGAGGGACATACCGTGTGCAAAAAAGTTCAGTATGGAACAGACACAGCAACGACAACAAAGCTCTATGCCAGTACCTATTATGTTTATGATGATCTTCAACGGCTTGCTGTCGTGCTTTCCCCTGAAGGTGTAAAAGCCATTGTTCCCTCTGCCAATTAAAAAGTAAATCATACCCGATACGCTGATGAAAAAATTTATAACGATACTTTTCTTAACGTTCTTATGCTTAGGCTTAAAAGCCCAGAACGTCAAAACCTCCACCATCCAATGGTCATCTATTAGAACGATAGATGGCAGCAAAGGTGAGAACAAGGATGAAGTTACAACCCTGACTAACTTTAGCACTACGCGCTTCGAATGGACAAACGAAGATGGCAGTCTTCGTAAAACATATCAGATCATTGAAGTTGTAGGTAACTGGACAAATGCTGCAACGCCTGGTAGTTTAACTTTCGAAGTAACTGATGGCACCAGTAGTGGAACGATAACCATCCGAAAGGATGACAACCAGAACACAAATGTTTTGATGGTTATCGGTACCGATCCCCAAATTACCGAACTCACTATTCAAAGTTTACAAGCTCTATAGTAATCGTAAAAGTTGTCAGTTAATAGCCATCCTATAATCGATATTCATGATTAAAAAAATTATACTCCTTCTACTGGTTCTAAGCTCAGGCATAGCTCAGGCAACCACCTACACCCAGACGTGGTCAAACCTGACCAGCGTAACCAATGCTTCGGGTGTGCTTACTAAAACCACTACAGCAGGCTGGAACAATGCCGGGGCAAGAGCAAGAAATACATTGATGGCTAACGTTGATGGATGGCTTGAATTTACCATCGATCAGAATGCTACCACTGCTAACTATATGATCGGCTTCTCTGCCATCAACAATGTTTATATACAAACAGCAATAGACTTCGGTATAGAAGTAAGTTCACAAAGTGGTGTTGTTAACATTCTCGCTCACGAAGGCAGTGCAACAGGAATAGACTTAGGCACTGTTGTTATTGGTGATGTGATCCGTGTAAGCCGTGAAGGAAGCTCAATAAAGTATTATAAGAACGGCACTGTAATACGCACTGTTACAGGCAGTGCAACAAAATACTATATCACCAAAGTAATTATCAATACTGGTAGCACAGCAACACTAACAACATCGTATGATGTATTGAATGAGACAGGCGAAATACCCGATGCATTAGAACAAGCTGCATTGAAAGACATGTATGATAGCTTGGGAGGAAGCGCTTGGACAAATGCACCTTACTGGCCAACTACTGGTACATGGCCTGTCAATAAAATAAGTTCTTATGGTGTATCGCTATCCAATGGCGATATAAGTGTTATCTTTTTATCACCCTGTAATGTTATTGGAAAGATACCTGCCTCAATCGGCAATCTCTCAAAAGTCACACAGTTGAATTTAAGTGGTAACAAAATTACAGGATCAATTCCCTCTACTATGGGGAATATGACTAGCCTTCAATACATCTACTTAGGCCAAAATCAAATCACAGGAACGATACCTACATCACTTGGTAACTTTGCTAATTTATTAACACTAAGCCTGGGAAATAATCAACTCAGTGGCTCGATACCAACAACGCTAAACAACCTCAAAAGTCTGACATACCTTTCCGTTGTTGCTAATAAGCTAACAGGTGACATCCCTGATCTTAGTAACCTTACCAATCTGACGTCTTTATTTTTGTCTTATAACCCTACGTTAAATGCGGGTGTTATTCCGACGTGGATTAAGAACTTGACAAAGTTGACTGGCCTGTACTTGATTAACACCAATCGTACAGGTTCTATTCCTACTGAACTTGGCAAACTGACTTTACTTACAGGAATGGATTTGAGTTCTAATCAACTAACAGGCAGCATACCCACATCATTTGGTAAGCTAACAAATCTTACTTCCTTACAGATGATGGTCAATCAGCTAACGGGTAGTATTCCGGATAGTTTGGGCTATCTGACAAATCTTCAAACCTTATCACTCTATAGCAATCAATTAAGTGGGTCAATTCCATCAACCTTCAGTAACCTGACAAAACTAGTCAACCTGTACTTGTATAGTAACAAGTTAACCGGTTCAATTCCTTCGTTCTTTGGTAACTATACCCAGATGGTAAATTTATATTTATACAACAACCTGCTTACCGGAGAAATACCATCTTCCTTAGGAAATCTAACCAAAATTGTAAATTTTCAATTACAGATAAATCAATTAACAGGTTCTATTCCTTCATCTCTGGGCAATCTTGTAAATGCCCAGTATTTCTATTTACACAGTAACCAATTAACGGATTCAATTCCTTCGTCACTGGGGAACTTAAAGAAAGTTACACTATTTTACGTGTCAGCCAACAAGTTGACAGGCTCTATTCCATCTTCGCTTGGAAACTTAGAATCGGTAACTCAACTTATTCTGGGTGACAATCAACTGACAGGTACCGTTCCGTCTACATTATCAAAACTTAAAAAGCTTCAATCTTTTGAACTAAAAAATAATCAGTTAAGTGGAGACTTCCCGGATATATTTGGGTCTTTGACAGGTCTGCTTAGCATTAAAATATATAATAACAAATTTACGGGTGCATTTCCCTCTTCAATAGGTGCATGTACAGTTCTTACAAATTTTGAATGTTATACAAACCTGTTCACAAGCTTTCCTCAGGCACTGGTATCATTACCTGTGCTTAATAATGTCCTGATCCAGGATAATGAGTTAAAGACCATACCTGATTTTTCAACAGCCGTCAACAAAGCCAACCTCACCCTCAGTATTTTCAGCAACAGGTTAGACTTTTCTCAAATGGAAATGGTTTTTGGAAAAGGTATAAAGGCATTGAACTACAACGCACAGAAAAATATCATTGATGTTGATTTTATAAGTCTGGTAACAGGTTCAACACTTACCATACCGGCACGCAATCCAGGTTCATACTCCACTATCTATTGGGAGAAATTAAATGGTTCAACGTGGACAAGTGTAAACAGCTCTGATGCCGATGCCACATTGAAAACATACCAGAAGTCAGCCGTAACGGGAGACATAGGTACATACCGTTGGCGTATGACTAACAGTGTTGTATCAGGCACCGTTATGTCAGGCAACATTGCTGTTGAAACAGGTTCAGTAGCCGATGCTATTGAGTTTGCAGCCTTAAAAGATTTATATGACAGCTTAGGCGGTGCATCGTGGACAAACAAAACCAACTGGCCGACAAGCTGGAGTACTGTTGCTACATCAACACAAATGGATACGTGGAATGGCGTTGACATCAGTAATGGCGACATCAGTTCACTCGGCTTGTCTCAAAATAATTTAACAGGTAAAATACCATCGAGCATTTCAAAACTGAAAAGCTTAAAAGTTATTGACGTCCACACCAACAACATCACCAAAGTTCCATCGAGTGTAATGACCATGACCTGGTTGACAGGCTTGAACGTATCAGGCAACCATCTCTCGGGTGCTATACCCGATGCCATAGGCAATCTTACACAACTAACAGATCTTCGTCTTAATACAAATAGTTATTCTGGCGCAATACCTTCTGCTATAGGCAAGCTTGTAAACCTGAAGAACCTGATGTTGCAGAGTAATCAATTGACAGGTGCGATTCCTACTTCGCTAAAAAATCTTGTTGCGCTCGATCAGGCTGCTTTTAACAACAACAATCTTTCGGGCAGCATTCCTGGTTTGTTTGGTCGTATGCCAGGCCTTGATTCATTATGGTTGAATAATAATCAGTTCACAGGTTCTATTCCTGATTCCGTTCAGTATGCTACAGGTTTGGCGTTGCTTGATGTTTCATCGAATCAATTAACGGGTAGCATTCCTACCAGTCTTGGAAGCTTGTCGTTAATGAAAACATTTGCTTTAGGTCATAACAACATTACCGGAACAATACCGGATCAACTTCAGAATTTTTCTAACATCAGGAATTTAGATTTGTCGCATGCGCTTCTCAGTGGAGCTATTCCTGCATGGCTTGCAAGCAAGACAGCGTTAAGAAGAATTGCGTTGAATGATAACAGCTTCACATCTTTCCCTGATTTTTCTGCGAGAACGGATAAGGCTTTGTTGATTATCAATATTCAGAATAACCAGATTCCTATTACGGATATTGAACGATATTTTACTGCGGCTAATACAACACCATTCAATACGTTTACTTATTCACCGCAGACAACCAGCATAGCCGCACCTGCAACGGTGCAACTAAAGACTACTAACACGCTTACTATTGAAGCGCCTTCGGGAGGAACTCATGGTGTTTATGTGTGGGAGAAACTTAACAACAGCGATTGGGCTAATGTGAGCAGTCGCAATCAAAGCACTACGCCTAATACTTTTCTCTTAACCAATGTAAAAGGCAGCGATGCCGGAACGTATCGTTACACTGTTACGAATACGCTTGTGGGAGGAATAAGCTATCAATCGATAACCGATGTTGATGTACTCGACCCGATGGATCTGTTTGCTTATCAATACAAATATGACTCGCTGAACAGGATGATTGCCAAAAAAGTACCGGGCGCAGCGTGGGTTTATATGGTGTATGACCAGCGCGACAGGTTAGTGATGATTCAGGACGGCGAACAACGGAAACTGAATAAATGGGTCTTCACCAAATATGATATTTTAAACAGGCCCATCATCACAGGACTCTATACGCATACTGCCGGTATTGGTCAGCAAGCCATGAGTCATCTGATTAGCACGACTAACTTCTTCGAAACCTACAATGGCGATGTGGCTAATCACGGGTATACAAACACTGTTTTTCCTGCCACTAATTTCCCCGGCTCATTTGATGTTTTAACAGTAACCTATTACGATAATTATAAATTCAAAACTGATATACTCACTAACACCCAATACAATTACAAATCGGATGAGTATAGTGATCAGTATAAATATGATGCCAGCGGCACCAGCTTCCCCAGAGTAATCGGACAAGTTACAGCAACGAAGACTAAGAATTTAGGAGACAATACATATTTATGGAGCGTTAATTATTATGATCATAAATACAGAACAGTTCAGACTATTGCTGATAATATTCGTGGTGGAGTAGATCGTGCAACCAGTGTGTATGATTTTACAGGCAAAGTACTCAAAACAAAAACCGTTCATAACATTAGCGCAACAACGCCTCAGACTGTTGCCCGTACATTTGATTATGATCATGCCGGAAGATTAAATTGGGTGAAACATTCCCTGAACGGGGCCAACGACGTTGTGCTTGTTAAAAACGAATACAATGAACTGGGTCAATTAATAACCAAGAAGCTTCATAGCACGGATACAAGCGCTGCTGATACTAAACAATCCGTTGACTACAACTACAACATCCGAGGCTGGCTTACCAGTATAAATGATATTGCAGCACCTGAGCCAAGCGACCTGTTTAGCATGAGTCTGAACTACAATGCACCTACGGCTAATGGTGGGACGGCGCAATATAACGGTAACATCAGTGAAATTCTATGGAAAGGTGCCGATGCCAAAACCAATTCATACGGTTATAGCTATGACCCGATGAACAGGCTGACGGAAGCCAAATATTATAATGCATCAGACCCGTTGCAAAACGGAAGATTCAATGAGAAGATCTGGGATGAAACGAACAATGCATCGGGCTATGACCTGAACGGAAATATTATGTACCTGGCTCGTAGTGGTAAAACCGGATTCAATGCGCTAGGCATAACAACTTATGGACAGATGGATAATCTGACGTACAAATATAGAGGCAACCAGCTGATAAATGTCAGCGATGCAAGTGTGAAGACGCAAGGCTTTGTAGATGGTGCAAACACTGACAATGATTATCAATTTGATGCCAATGGTAACATGGCACGTGATAAAAATAAAAACATAACAAGTGAGGCAACGGCCAACGGAAGTAGCGTAATTAGCTATAACCATCTTAATCTTCCAGAGAAAGTAGTGAAGAACACTGGCGAGTATGTAAAATATTACTACGATGCCACAGGCCGAAAACTCAGACAGGAAGTTTACAATGCAACCAACACGTTAAAGAAACAAAGTGATTACGTTGGTGAATTCTTTTATGAGAATGATACCTTGAAATTCATCAATCACGAAGAAGGACGCGTAGTGATGACAGGCTTACAACCTGAATATCAATATCACCTTAAAGATCATTTGGGCAATGTGAGAGTTACGTTTACGAGCAAGGAAGAACAGGAGGAAAATACCGCCACATTGGAAACTGATTCGCTAAATAGTGAACAAACTAAATTTTTAAACATCGACAAAGCAAGACGAATTAACTCTGCGATATTTGATCATACCTACAATAACCATACGCAGCCTGCTACCGGAGCATTTTCCGTGCGACTTAGTGGCACAACAACGGATGGTCAGACAAAGGAGAAGATAGGAT
>DATCRE010000394.1:0-13255 GCA_036569145.1 Cyclobacteriaceae bacterium | reverse complement strand
ATGTATCCAAAATCATGCGCCGAAAGATTGCTAAGCAAGGCAAGACCAATATTGGTTGGTGATGTACGATGTGCTACAACCGGAATTGGATACTGTTGAAAATTATCAGGTGGCAGCCAGTTGTCGTTAACACTTACAAAGTTTTCAAAAAATGACCATGTCTTTCTTGAGAGTTCTCGCAAATATATTTTTTGATCTTCTTTAAGTGCTGCTGTAGAAGTAGCTAATGGCTTTCCTAAAAAAGTAACAATGGCAGGAGACATTATCCAGAGTAACAGAAAGGGAATTGCTATAAAAAGTGAGGGTGACGATTTTTCAAACAAGTATATGGCGATGGCTGCTGGCAATGCCAACGTTATCCACATGGTGAGATAGGCTTTTAAGATTCCATCTTTTTCTCTCTGAACAAATCCCGAAGGATTCCACTCCAGCATTTTTTTGTGACTGATGTTGACGCGCCACAATGTTTTAGCAATAGCATCAATGCTGATGCTGGCTTCATAGGGAAGACATACCAATGTAAATGCAGACTGTAAAATGTTTTTGGATGTAACGCCTACCGTATTGGTAATGTGCTGACGGGTTGCAACTTCTTTTGGCTTGCGTGTTGCACCCCAGATTGAAATGATACCAGAGGGAAGAAATATAATTGTTAATACAATAAGTGTCCAGATCCAGGCGGATAAAATAGTCCAGCCGAGGATGAGTAAAGAAACTAATGCTATGGGCACTAAACTTCTGCGGAGATTGTCAAATATTTTCCAGCGAGATAATGCGGATATGGAATTCTTTATGAATCTTTTATCGACGCCAGGCACAAATGGTAAGAACCAGTTTCCAATTTGCCAGTCACCTCTTATCCACCGATGTCTTCGGCTTACATCAAGTGCATAGTGCGATGGATAATCTTCATAGAATTGAATGTCGCTTACAAAGCCTGAGCGTGCATACGATCCTTCCAGCAAATCATGACTTAAAACTCTGTTCTCTGGCAGCCGGTTATTCAGCGCTTTTTCAAAAACATCAATATCATAAATACCTTTGCCTATAAATGATCCTTCACCAAAAACATCCTGGTATACATCTGATGTTACGCGGGTATAAGGATCAATGCCTGAATCATTTTCATGCAAAAGTGTGTAACCTGATCTTGTTGCACCATGAAGACTTATGGCAATGCGTGGCTGAATGATGGAGAACCCTTGTGTAACTCTTTTCTTTTTTTCATTGTAAACCGGTTGGTTGATGGGATGCGCCATTGTGCCAATTAATTTCCAGGCAGCATCGCGGGGAAGCTGTGTGTCAGCGTCAAGTGTAATAACATATTTTACGTTGGTGTAAATTGCTTCGTCACCAACAATGACGGAAAATTTTTCTTTGGATTTTCCCCTGAGAACATGATTGAGATCTGCGAGCTTACCTCGCTTGCGTTCGTAACCCATCCATATTTTATCAACAGCATTCCATAAGCGTGGACGATGGAATAATAAAAAAGGATTATGCGTTGCCGTGCCATATCGTTTATTCAATTCTTTTATTCCATGCACAGCAAGATTTATCAGGGGCTCATCGTCGGGTGTAACTTCTGTTGAAGCATCCTGAAAATCAGTTAACAATCCAAACAAAAGATTGGGATCTTGATTGGCCAGAAACCGAACTTCAAGTTCTTCCAGTAATTTTTCTATCTGTACTGTGTTGGCCAGTATGGTTGGAACTACAATGATCGTTTTATTTTCAGCAGGAATGCTCGTCGAGAAATCAAGCTTGGGTAGTAACCTGGGCTTAACCCATAATGTAGCCAGCCAATTTGTGAGTGCTATTGCAAAATGACTTGCTGCAATGAGCGACAAAAGACTGACGGCTACAAGCCAGGCGTTGCTAATGCCTTCATCGAAAGCCAGTGTTATCATAAACCATGTAACCAACAGCGTAATGAAAATGGAAACAATAACATAGTATGTATACGCCGTAGCGCACAGTTTTTTTTGTACCCCTTTTAAAAAAGGCAACTTAATAGCAGCTTTCTTTTCAGTTTCAGCAACACCTTTGTCAATGAGGTAATAGCCAACATGTGCTTTACGTTTGTCATTAGGATTACTTTCAAAACTTTGTTGTGCCAGATTGATAGCCAGGTTTGCAACCTGTTTTTCTGTTAAGCCACTATAGCTGGCAATTTTTTCAACTTCATGACGATAGTAATCGCGGGTGTGAAAATCCATTTTTGCATACACACCATCGATGTCCTTCTGAAGCGTTTTTTCAACAACGCTCATGTCTTCAACAAATTCGCGCCAGTCTGTTTTGGCAAGAAATCGTAAACTGTTAATGCTGTTGCTCACGGAAACCTGGTCGGCTGCCTGTTTTTGATTTTCGAGCAATACCATGGAGTTGATAGTATCGCCCGTGCCGGAAAGATGTTGTTCAACCCAATTGAGTGGCAGTGTGAGCTCTTGTCCTTTCCATTGAAGCTTGCGTGAAAACTCCGCCACGAACGAGCTTACCATAGGAGGTTTTGATCTTGCCATATCGGCCATGACAAGCACAAGGTCTTTCGGATTCTCTTCGGCTGTTTCAATTATCTTTTTAGCCCATTGATTAGCAAGTGCAGAATCATTTCTATCAACCGCAATCCGAACGGCCACCCGACTTAAATTTTCGAGCAGGGCAAGTCTTATCATAATGGGTATAGCCCACAGTTCTCCCAACGTGAGGTCACTTTGTTTTTGATAAGACGTTATAAAGTTACTGAGACTGTGAATATCAACATGGCCATCACTGTGCGAGATAAGTTCAATGGCGATATCGTACACACGTGGATAACCAGCCAAAGGTCCTGTTTTTAATTTTGGTAATCCTTTGCTATAGCCTTTGGGCAAATGTCTTTTTCCTGTTCGTATCTGTTCTTCTATGAGATAGAAATTATCAAGCAGCCACTCAGCTGCAGGGCTTATGGATTTTTTTTGCTTGATGCTTTTTTGAAGCAAGCTGTTGACGTGATATAAGATTGTTTCATTGTCTGATAATTCTTTCAGAAGAAGTTCAGCAGATTGCTTGTAACTGATGGTGTGATTTAGTGCCAACTGTTGCGCGTGCTGATCCATTTGTTCTGTGCTGAAAAGTTCAGCACGCAGGGGAGGATTTCTGTTAACATCCTGATGGGTGTAATTTTCTTTTTTAAAATATGGTGTTAACGGCGAAAGAAGATCATCAATAACAGTTGTATTTACCTTCATAAATTTTACGTTTCAGCGTTGATGTCGCTATTGAATTAAGAATGTATGTCGAATAAAAGCAGGTTACTGCACACGTGTTATCGTGGTTCTAATATTCTGTTCAATTCTTCTCTTATAAATGGCTTGTGAAGAATCCTGAAAGATGATGACGTTGTTTTGGGAACGTCCATGGCGCTGATGAGGATTAGCTGTGACTGGGGATTATTCATTAAAATAAATTGTGCTTTACTCCACCCAAAACCATCAGGCAGATCGTTATCCAAAAAAATAAAATCAGGTGTTTCCTCTTTCAGAATCTCTAATGCCTCTTCTATGGTGTTGGCCAGCATAACGGAATAGCCTTTTTTGGAGAAGGTCTCTTTCATTAAAAATCCAAAATCGATTTCATCATCAATGATGAGTATTTTTTTCCCTTCCATCTTTTTTATGAGTATGTGGGAATACGCATAAAAATCTTACCAAATGAAATTGTTCTGGAAGTGAGGGCATTGAAATGTGTTACCTTTGTAAATGAGGAATTGAAGTCTGAAACTGTGGAATAACTTCTACAATTTGTGAGAGAGAATAATTTAATGTTTTAATTAGTAACCCTATTTTCTTCTATTGTCAGAAAGGATAGCCAATAGCTATATTGAAAATCAGATTTTCTTTTAGCCAGCTGCTGCTTCCAAAATTTCGCTGAACAATCCATCGCTTCGAAGGCTCGAGGTATGGCTTTCGAATGGGAAAGGCTGCATCTAGCCGGAGTATGAAAAAATTAAAATCGTAACGAAGCCCAAAGCCAGTACCAACGGCGAGTTGACCAAGAAATTTATCTTTATCAAATTCGCCACCCTTTCTGTCTTCATCTTTATTAACAAGCCAAATGTTACCGGCATCGAAAAAGAATGCTCCCTTCAATGCCTTTACAATATCAAACCGATACTCAATGTTAGCTTCTAATTTCATGTCTCCGCGTTGATCGATAAAATAAGTATTTGTTTTTATGGCTGGATCGGTACGAACGTTATATGTGCCGGGTCCGAGAGAGCGTGCTGGAAAGGCGCGCACACTTGAAGAGCCTCCTATGGAAAACTGTTTTATATAAGGTAAGTGTGCTGAGTTTCCGTAGGCGTATCCTGCACCGAGGATAAGACGAGTTGCCAGTTTCTGATGTTTGTTAAGTTGCCGGTAATAACGAAAATCAATGGAGCCCATTACGAATTGAGAATAGGGTGAGTTGAAAATTTCCATAGACTTATTGTCTGATTTTTGTGCAGACTCTAACGCGTGCAGAAGGTTGCCGGCAAGTGAAATAGTTGCATTGAAATAAAAGTCTGACTTACGCTTGTCGGTTGTTAAATATTTTTCTTCGATGTCTTCACGAAGCTGTGTGTTTAATGTAAATGAATATCTCAATCCCGGAATGAACTGATTTTGAAATGAGTTTGCCAGCGTAGGATTTTTAGCGAGCAGCTCATCAAAGGCTGACGAAGTTTTACTTGCTTTGACAAAACTAATGTCGGCCGGATAAAACTCATGTGTTTTAAGTGTTGTCTCGCGCCACGTATAACCATACGAGATATTGAACGAGGTTAATTTGAAATACTGCAGTCGCTGTTGAAAATTATAAGCAACTTTAAATTGAGTCTGCGGCAGGTACTTGGCATAACGATACCGGATTTTAAAAGGTGTTATAAAACGCGGAATAGCTAGGCTCACTTCACTTCCAAATTCAACTGCATTCAACGCGCCTGATTGTTGTCTGCTGATTTGCCATTCGTAAGCGCCGTGCATTTTAAACTGAAACATTTCAGCGCCACGCAAAAGATTTCTATTCGTAAAAGTTAGCTCAAATCCTGGTCCTACAAAGTTATTTGACTTTGATATTCCCTGCACTTGCACCTGAACAGATTTTTTAAGCAATGGCGTAAGGTATATGTTAGCATTAAGTGCAGCAGAATCAGTCGTGTCGTTGCTGTATTTAATGTTCACATATTTGAATGTCTTCAGACTCATGAGCCGGCTAAGTGTATACTCATGGTTAATTCTTCTGTACAGACTATCCGTTTTAATGTTGATGACATTGGTAATGATTTCAGGTTTGAATGCATGTTGATTATCGATATAACGATAACCGTTAACGAGTGTTGTATCACCCGTAGTGGCTAAGCTGTCGTTGCCCAGGGAATAGTTTGGATAAACGTTAATGCTTTTTATTCTGAAGGTTTGTTTTGCACGTTCTGGTATGCCCTTTTCAAAAACCAGGTTCAGATCAACATGATGATCTCCAACAGTGCTATCAGCTTCAAACAATAAGTATCGTTCATCGAAATAATAATAACCATTATTCTCAGCCAATTCTTTGATTCGTTGCTGCTCACTTGCCAATCGCTCAAGTCGATATCGTCTTTCTTCTTTCAGCAATGACTTTGTCTTTGAAGCTTTAACAAATGGAAACTGGATTGTATCGGCTATGGAATAATTGATATGTCTTAAGCGATAAGGTCGTTCAAGTGAAATGGTATAGCGTATCTTGCTCTTTTTGTGTTTTGTTATAATATCATAGTCTACCGTTGATCTGAAATAACCTTCATTATTTAATTCATTCTCCAGTGTAACTGATGTTTTATCAGGTGTGGCATCTGTTAATAGTACAGGCGGCTTACCTAATTTATTTTTAATGAAGAACCTGAATCCTTTTTCTTTTCTGAGCTGACCTGCTATAAAATAAAACCATACTGAGGGCCTTGCACCTAAAATTGTTGTATTAGGTTTTGGCGTAATGAAAGATTGTAAATCTTCTTTGATGCGCCGCTTACCCGGAATTTTGCCATGGGCATTAATTTTTAACTCAGCGCCTGTATAAAACGATTCACCTTCGTGAAGGAAGTGTGTAGCGCTGCAACCTGCAAATATCAGGAAACTAAGAAACCAGATAACGTTACTATATATCTGTGCAAATACATCTTGCTTATTTCTCTTTTGCATTTGACTTGAACAATTCGCGTAACGTGTTATAATCTTTAATGTAGATGAGTCCGGTGCCTGTTTCTATCAAGCCTCCGTCTATCATATCAAAATTGCTGTTTCGAAATCCTGTTACCCGTAATCTTCCATCACTTGTCAGTTTATACTCCAGGGCCAGATCGCCAATATAATCTGATGCAGAAGCATTGCCTTCATTATTCTGACCTTCCAGGTCAACGTTGCCAGAAAGTTTTACAACCAACCGGTCATTAAAAAGATTTTTAGAGATCCCTAATTGTAGTTTTGTCTGACCTTGTATTTCGCTTCCGGTATAGTTGTTATATGATTTGATATCGACATTGAGTTTAACACCTTTTACATTTTCAGAAAGACGATTTAATTGCTCTGATAACAGGCGGCTTACACTTGCCCTCGCTGTATTATTTAAACCTGCTCCTGATTTGCTTTCGAAAGGATTATCTGACATAAATCTTTTTAAGATCATTAATGCAAACACCTGCTTATTCAAATCAGATTCGCGCGTGTTGATGTCCTGAAGTTTTGCATAGATAGCGCCACCAAAAATATTGCGCGTGTTGTCTGGCATATCCAAAGCAAAACTTATTTGAGGTACTAACAATTTTCCTTTAATCATTAAGTAAACAATAAAGGGCAAGCGTTGGCTGTAGCTGTTAATCTCGCTCTGATCGGTAGTGTTAATTTGATTGTAGACAAGATCCAGTGGAGATGTTTCAATATCATATCTCGCTTTTAAATCCATCGTTGCATTTAAAGGATCGCCAGCCCATGTAATTGATCCACCTTTTTCAATTGTAAATTGTCGCTTGGCAAGATTGTGAAATGAAAAATTGTAAAAGCCTTTTGTTACCTCATATCGTCCGGAGAGATTTGTATTGCCTGAGGGATCCATATCCAGAAGCAGTGTAGCATTGCCATTGACAGAAAGCTTATCGCCCGTCATCGGATCAATTACAATATTCAATGTCGATTGATCATGCAGCGTTATATCTGCTGTTAAGGTCAGATTGAGAAATGAAGCTTGTGTGGTATCATCAAGCTGAAGACCAGCGATAAAAGGATCTTTGATTTTGTTTTTACTTACAAATTTTACAATACCTTTCTGTTCCTGCACGATCTTTTTATTTTCAGGAACGATGTACGTCAGGTTGCTATCATGACTAAGACTGACGGATGCTTTAATATCGGGGTCATTTGTGCTGCCCGTAATTTTTGCATTGCCATTAACTTTTAACAGCCCGTAGTATAGATCGTCCTTTTTTTTAACGGTATTAAGAACTTGAAATTCATTAGCAACAGCTCTCAGGTTGAAAGAAAAAGTTTTGTAATTCTGAGTAAGAAGATTTCCCTGTATGGTCAGATTGTTTTTCCTGGCGTCTTTGATTTTAAAATCATTGAACACAATGCCGTCCTTTTGAAATCGTATAGTTTCATTATCCAGCGAAAACAAATTATTGAGACTGGTAACAATAAAGCTTGAATTGCTAAATGATAATTCTCCGTTAATGAACGGATCCTTGGGATTGTTTGATATTTTCAGTGTTCCATTGGCAAGACCTTTCACATCTTTTAACTGACCTGATGACAATGGTTCAAGAAGTGTTAGATCAAATGGACTAAGTTTGAGATCAATACTATACAATTGATTTTGGGCACTTGTATTATAAACGGCCACAGCAACAAGATTAGTTTTTCTGCCTGATACATTTAAGTTCAGATCATATTTTCCCTGTGAATGTTTAAGATTAACAACAGCGTTTCCCCAGGGCTTTCCCAGAATTTCCAGTGCATGAATATCGAGTTTTGAATTTAATTCGTTTTGTTTAAAGGCTGCTAATTTTAACTCGCCACTCAGCTCGCCTGTTGCAGGAATTACGCCACTGAATATTTTAGTGACATTGCTTAACTGAAAATTTTTAAATTGAAATACTAAAGACGAATCTTTTGCACTGATGAGCGATAGCTTTTCATTATCCCTGGCAATGGAGAAGTTATTTGCTTTTACGACTCTGTTACCAATTTCAAAATAATTATCTGGCGGCACATTCCATTTTTTATAATTGAGCATTACTCTGTCGGGGATAAAATGAAAACGAAATTTGTCAGCACGACTTAGAATTTCTCCTGCCAGTGTATAACGCTTTTCATTCAATGAATCCAGAATTGTTAATGCTGTGCGAATGGAGTCATTCGCTATTTTTCCAACTATTCGCAGGGCATGAAGATGGAGCGTATCAACCGTCACATTTTTAAGGCTGAGCCTGTACCTTAACGCGTTATTGTCTGATTTAATTCGGAAAGATAATGAGTCAATGCCCGTTGAAGCATATTTTAATCTTGCTAAATCCGCCGTGACATTAAGTATGTTTTGCTCACTGTCAAACTCACCTTGAATTTCACCAGGAAGAATAGGTTGTAGATCGGGTAAAATAAAATCTGTGAGAAGATCATTGTTTTTAATGGATAGTGTAAATATAAAATTCTGAGCTTCTTGCAGATTTGTTACGGATGAATCCTGCAATGAAAAATATTGGTTTATATGTCTCTTTAAAATTTGTGGCAGGCTGAACAAATCAAATGTACCATTAAAATCTCCGGACACTATATCAGAGCGAATAGCAATATTACTTTTATCTGGTTTTTGATTTATGGAAATCAACAGGAGAGAGTCAGCCTGATAAAGATTTTTGCCGTTGAACAAGGCGGTATTGCCAACGCTGATTTTTCCATTAATCATTTCTTTATTATTAGTAATGATATTGGCCAATATTGTTGCCTTCGCCCTCAGAGGTCTATCTGTAAAATGAAGCTCTTTAAAGTCGGCATTCTTTAAATCGAAGTTTATTTTGTAAATAGGAAGTGTATCGTTTTGATATGAGACTTCGCTGTTGAGAGAAAAATCAAGATTCTTATCGTGAAGCAACGCCGCGCCGGAGAAGAAGTAATTTTTCATGTTACCCTGCAATTTAAAATCATTATACTCATAGTGATTGTAATTGAATTTTGATACTGTTACATCAAGTGCAACATCAAGATCTTTCATGGTTGTTCCTGAACCTTTAAGGGACAATTCCATATTAAGTACGCCCATATTATTTTGCATAAGCACTCTTCCGATGTTCAGATTTTCAGTTACGACGTGAGCGTGGTATGATGTTGGTGATGTCAGGCTCATACCTCCATTCAATGTGAGTGTTCCATCACTGCTTTCTATTGATGCCATTATTTCAGGTTTGTTAAAAGTGCCTTGCATAGTAGCCGTCATATTAATTTTGTTTGGAATGTTGATGCTTGAAGGAAGCAGTGATGGTGTCATAATAGATTTTAAATCTTTATGTGTAGTGTATAAATGATTTAATGTTAGATCTACTTGTGTATGATCGGTGTCTGGCAACCCTTGCATTTTTCCCTGAATATCAGCGATGGTGCTGTCTAGAAGATGTAACTGCATGTTGACAATGGAAAGATCATTTATTTTTCCTTTCAGCTTTGTATCAACAATAGCTGTGGTGTGTTTAGGAATGTGAATAGGCAAACTATCGATAATGGACGTGGGCACGAAATATGAAATGTCACGCATACCTATTTTTGAATTAACTAGTTCCAGTGCCACGTTGATTTTTCCATAATCAATAGGAGTCTTGCTGAACTGCTCTAACGATGTTGTTGCGCGAAGGGCAAGCCTGGAATTGCTGGTAATGCAACTAAAATTATTTAGGCTTACTATATTGTTAGCCATTATGATTTCACTCTTAAGAGACTGAATACTTAATCCGCATCGTTCACGTAAAGAAAGATTTTCAAGATTTGCTTTCAGATCATTTCCGTCAATCAACACATTTTTTATAGTGGACTGTAATTCGAAAATCCAAAACCGATTAGGATCAAAAGGTTGGTTCGATTTGGGGGAATTGAAATCATAATACTGTAAGCCATCGTCTGAAAGCGTGAGCTCCTGAACTTTAATTTTCCATGTCGAATTTATGGTATCATTCGTATTTTCTTTCGGAGAAGGCTCGCGTTGCTTTGCATTATTTTTTATTTGTTGATATGAAACGAATGATCTGCCGAGATCAACACTAGATAAGTCGACCAGATAGTTCTTTAAATCAATATGATTTGAGGCTGCCTTTAAATCACCGATGTCTGCAATAATTTTTTCTCTGCCTTCCTGTGCATAATTAAATTTTACGTTTTCGAGGTGCAACGAATTAAAATCGAGATCAACAGGAATTGAATCACTTTGAGGTATGTTGTTATTAATTTTAGTTACAGCTGTTCCTTCAAACTGATTCAGAGAACTTTTTGTATTTCGTATTTCAAGTGACGCGATCTTGTAACGGGATTGTGTTATGTTAAATTCATCCATGCTCAATTCTAAATCACCGAGATTAATACTGAAATCATTTCCTGCGTATTGATCTTTGTAGTGCAAACGAATTTCAGCAAGCTCGATTTTGTTAACGGCAAATTTCCATGGAGAAGATGATTGGGTAGTATCGATTGGTGTTGACTCTTCTGTAAATGATTTTATAATATAATCGAAATTAAAGGTGCTGTCTTTTTTCGTCCTGTTAATATTAGCTACAGCATAGTGAAGCTTTGTTGTATTGAATTCTATTTCGTGATTGATGAGTTTCCAGAGATCAGTGTCGATAGATAGCTTTCTAACAAAGAGTAATGTATCTGTTTTCTGATCTTCTAAAAATAGATCTTCTACAACAATGCTTTTTGGAAATGCAATGTAGAGCTTCTTAAGGCTTACCGTCGTTCCGATTTTTTTCTCCAGGAAAGAAACGACTCTTTGAGTAATCAGATTTTGAATGTAAGGTGTTCGTATTAACAATACGGCAAGACAAAAAATAAACAAAAGAGAAATAATGATCCACCGAAGTGTCTTCAACACTTTTAACAAATATTTTCTGAACGCTGTTGTCATTTACAAACAAAGTCATGATTACAGTTAGGTTTCGAAAAATACCATAACCAATGAAGCCGAAACAGAATCTTAATTATTGTCTGTAGTTATGATTTGCCTCAGCCTCATTGATTGGGTATTATTTTATTCTATCGACTATGACTATAATTATACCCAGCACAATCAGCACACCGCCTGTAACGGGCGACCAATAAACTGGCGTTTTTTCTTCCCGGTTGACTTCAACTGGCCCCAGGTCAACCACTTTCTTTTTTGTTGCAAAAGTGAAGCCTGTAAAAATGGTCATGATGATACCAATGACAATTAGAACTATTCCCAGATTTTTCATTGTCTTAGTGTTTATGAGACCGCTTGCAATTAGTTAGCCAAGTCAAATCGCTGGGAAAAAGTAATATTTATAAAAATGATGGGGATAATTTTCTACATGTTAATCGGAAATGAAACCCCATGCTTTATGATTTGATGCCATGTATATAGAAGCAGCCGAATATTAAATCATGGCATAAAAATTTGTTACGTCAGCCTAAACAAACTGCTGAACTAGTTTAATCTGAAAATTAAACCAGAATGAAAGTTAAACATTCACATGAAATGAGAGATGCAGAAACTCAAACTGAAGTTCCCTTTTATCAAAAGCTGAGCTACAATTTAGTTTCATTGGCTATCGTATGTCTCGCTTTAATCTTTGCCAATAATATTGTTTTGCCTATTCTCTTTTCTATTCTGTTTGCTAATCTGATTTTACCAGTCACAAATTATCTTGTTTCTAAAAGGTTTGGTAAGTTTCTATCTGTTTTTCTACCCGTATTATTGACAATAGTTGTAATTGTTGCTGTCATTTATTTTTTATCAAGTCAGGTTATGCATTTTATGAATGACATACCCGCGCTGAAGGAAAGAATTAATGAAGTTAGTCTGTCTCTGCAAAAGTGGTTCAGGGAAAACACACACATGACTATAAAAAAACAGAATCAATACATTAGTGATACAGTAGACAATTTAAAAGATAACGTACCTGAACTTGTGGGATTAACAGTTGTGTCTATTACCGGAGTTTTAACTTATGTTGTGCTTTTACCTATAATGACTTTTCTGATTCTTTACTACAGAAACAATATCAAGATTTTTTTAATAAACATATTTAAGAATGGATCAGAGAAAAAAGTCAGGGAAGTTTTAAGTGAGTCAACCACAATTGCTCAATACTATCTTATTGGCCTGATGATTGAGACAACATTGGTATTTGCATTTAATTGCATTGGTTTTCTTATCCTTGGAATCAAGTATGCAGTTTTCCTGGCTTTATTAAGTGCGCTGCTAAACCTTGTTCCTTATGTTGGAATATTTATAGCAAACATTTTATGCATGATCATTACATTGGTTAGTTCAGATAATGAGAGCAACGTTTTGTGGGTTGGACTTATACTGGCAGCAGTTCAGTTTCTTGATAATCATTTTGGCATGCCATTAATTGTAGGAAATAAAGTTCGCATCAATGCACTGGCAACGCTTACCGGAATTTTAATAGGAGGTGCGTTGTGTGGAATACCCGGAATGTTCCTGGCTATTCCCTCACTGGCAGTATTGAAAGTAATTTTTGACAAGGTGCCAGATCTGCAACCCTGGAGTATGTTGCTTGGCGACAACGGAAATGATTCAGAAGTGAAATTGAAAAAAGTTTCTAAAGAGTGAATAAACATTAACAATAAAAACAACTAGTTATGAATACAACAGCAAAAATTATTTTAGGATTAACAGCCGCCGCAGCAGCCGGGGCTGCTATTGGAATGTTATTAGCGCCTGAAAAAGGTTCTGATTTGCGAAAAAAAATAAAAAGCAACACAAAAGATTTCATGAACGATTTCGCAAGTCTTCTTGCAAGAGGAAAGGAATTAGTAACTGATTTTCAGGATAGTATTTTGGAACGAACAGATGATTTAAGAGAATTGAGTGAGCAAGAGACTAACGTTTCTAAAAATTGATTTATGGAAGAAGGAAAAAATAGCGTTGAGAAGTTAGTAGATGATACAACTGACCTTATTCATTCCTACCGTGACCTTGCTGTTATTCGTATTGTAGAATATGGATCACAAGG
>DATCRE010000393.1:0-3701 GCA_036569145.1 Cyclobacteriaceae bacterium | reverse complement strand
CTTGCTGTGATCTACATCTATGCCATCGCTGTTCCGAACTTTTAAACTATTTAACAAACTAATGCCTGATATCACCACATCATTGCACCCCACAAGATGTATAGTCCAGTAAGCTGAATTGCCAATATGAATATCATGTATGTGAATATTTTTTCCATCGACTACGGTTAATACATGTGGTCGTGGATCGCTAATGGTAAAAGGTTTTAATTCATAAGAGTCTTCCAACTCTTTTCCCATAAATGAAACTCCGTTGCCATTAATTTCTCCTGTACCGCTGATAGATATGTTGCTGACATGCTCTGCTCCAATCCATATCATGCCTTCACCCGGATTTTTTCTGAATGCACTTTGTGTATAAACTTTCTCGTTAGGATTGGCCAGCAATTTTGCTCCACCCTCAATATGAAAATCAACATTTGATTTCAGATTGAAAGGGCCAGCCAGAAAAGTATGAGATGCTGATAGCGTTACAATTCCTCCTCCCGCTTTTGAACAAGCATCGATGGCACGTTGAATAGATTTGGCGTCATCGGTTACTCCATCTCCTTTCGCACCAAACTTCATAACATTATAAATCTCTTGTGCATTCACTATGGTGATCGCGAGAAAGAGAATAACTGGTATTGCAATAATTCGTTTTATATGTATCGTCATAGTTTATTCATCAACTGAGTTAGCCCGGACAACAGTGTCACTAATAACAGCATCCAGTTTGCCAACTTCCGATTCCAGCATCTTAATGATCTTCAGGTTATCTTCTGTGAGCGTTGCTTTGTCCAAAATATAAATGAGTCCCAACATTGTAGCAATAGGTTGCCGTGTCTGGTGAGATTGTATCCATGCTATTTTACGAAGTTGTTCATTTTGTTTTTCAATCTGTTGTTCTTTTTTCTTTCGTTCCGTAACATCTACAATTCTAAGTGCGACACCCATAATTTTTCCCTGGTCATATACAGGTGTATACTCATTTCTAAACCAGCAGGAAACATTATGAAATTGCATTTCGTTTTCACTGATAATAATATTACCTGTTTCAACAACTTCGTTAAAACTATTTTTAAAGTTTTGAAAAACAACTTCATCGCCCAGGCGCATGTAGCTCATCACGCTGTCGCCAACTTTCAGATCTATTCCGTAAAGCAATTTAGTGGAATGGAGCGCTCGCTTATTGAAGAACATCACATAGTAATCAAGTGATATGAGTATGATGAATGACTGCGTGCTGTCAAACATTGCACTGATAACTTTTCTTGAACGTTCTGCTTCTTCCTGAAATTCATTAACCTCTCCACAAGAACATCTTCTATACTCTGCTGCGTTTTCCATACCGTTAAATTTAATTCATATTGTATACAAAATAAATTCATTCAACACCCCATTGCTTATTGGGTACATCGCTCATTTGCAACACCAGCGCTCCACCTTTCACAAGATCAGCATGATGAAACCGGAATGATGTTAATGGTTTTCCGTTTAATGCTGCACCGGTAACATACCTGTTGATATAACTGTTATTGCTGGTTTGTATTTTGAAAGTCTTACCAGGAAAGTAAGCTGGATTAAGCTTAATGGTTACGGCATCAAAAATAGGACTTCCTATTTCGTAGTATGGATTCTCTTCGCATCCTCCTGTCATTTGAAACAAACCCATTTTCATTAACACACTCAACGTGCCAATCAATCCCTGATCTTCTTCACCATTGTAACCATAGTATGGCGACAGACCACTAAAGACCTGGTTGATTATTTCACGACTCCAGTATTGCGTGAGCCACGGTTTCTTTGCATAGTTAAATACATACGCTACCTGCATGTTAGGTTGATTTGAATAATTGAGCCACGTGCGTTTATTGTTTACAAATTTTGGATTCTCTTCAGGATGTTCGTTGCAGAAACGATGCCATGCAGAAAGCTCAAACTGTTTGTTCAATCGCGCTGAAGCTGAATCAGTTCCACCCATCAATTGAAACAAGCCGGGAAGATCATGTGGAACAAACCACGTAAATTGTGCAGCATTGCCTTCTACATATCCATTGTCATAGAGCAACGGATCAAATGGATCTTTCCACTTTCCAACAGAGTCTTTAGGTTGTATGAATCGCGATGCTGGATTGTAGAGATTTTTATAGTTGGTTGATCGCTTTAAAAAATATTGATAGTCATCATCTTTTTTAAGACTCTTTGAAAGTTGAGCCAATGTCCAATCCTGGTAAGCATATTCCATCGTCATACCGGCGCCGTCTTCATGATGACCGTATTGTCTCCAGCGTGTTAACGGATAAGGAACATATCCTTTTTCAATGTACTCTTCTAACCCACCAGCTTTTGAAGTATTATGTTCATAACCTGCTTTGCTCATAATGCCACCGGGCATGTGATTTTTTTTGAGTCCTTCATACGCAAGTTTGATATCAAAACCTCTAATACCTTTTTGCCATGCACTCACAAAAAATGGTGTTGATGATGCGCCTGTCATCACGAATGTGTAGTTGCCACCAGAAGGCCCGCGTGGAATGAGGCCACCATTTTTATAATATTCTAAAAATGAATTACAGAATTCTTCTGCTATTTCCGGATAGACAAGTTGCCAGAGCGTATTCAACGTCCATTGCGCTCCCCAAAATGCATCGGAGTTATACATGTTGAATTTTGGTTTCTGATTTTTGTCGAGCGGTAATTGTTTGATCAGTTTTTCTTTCCCGGTGAGGTCGGTGTATTTTCCATCAGCATCGCTAATTATTCTGCGACCTTGAATGGAATGCCACAAGTCTGTATAAAATCTTCGTTGTTGTTCTGGTGTTCCTCCTTCAATTTCAATGCGACTTAACATTTCATTCCATCGGCCATCAGCTTGCTTAGTAACATCATCGAAGTTCCAACCGGGTATTTCTGTTAAACGATTTTTAGCAGCACCATTCTCATTGGTAAATGATACACCAACTTTCATCAACACATTCTTTTCTTTATCATCTAACACAACAAGAATTTTTCCATTGACTCCATCCCATTGGTTGATGTCTCTTGTAATTTTTCCATCCTGATAAAGAATGATTGACTTAATTTTTTTATCGAACACTGTTGAGAAATATACGGGACATTCCTTTGGTCTTCTCATGGTGGGACCATTAACCATGTAACCCTGAATTTCTGTGTCGTTGATTTTTTTAAATCCACCGCGCAACATCTCTGATGGACCGAGATGACCACCTAATTCAAAGATCACTCCTATACTTCCTGTTGCAGGAAATTGATAACGATGAAATCCAACACGATCTGAGGCTGTTAACTCTGCCTGTATGTGATACCGATCAAGATTTACTAAATGATAGCTAGGTTTGATGATTTCAGTTTTGTGCGAAAAGAATGAAGCTTTATTACGCAATACTTTTTGCATGGAAGCCTCATCAAATGTTACTGGCATAACTGCAACGCCGGCCAACTGCCATTCATGAATATGTGTTATATCCAGAATGGTATCACTTGCATAACGATAGCCGCTGTCCCACTCGCCGCCAATATTCATATCAGGAAAAAGACTCACCATACCAAATGGACGGCATGCTGACGAAAAATAAAACCATCTTGAGTTGGCCGCATCAAGCAATGGATATACTTTATCAACAGGCCTTTGTTGTGCCTGTATGCTTAAAGGAAATACAATAAGCAAAATCAATATCGCTCTACACATTTTCATTTTT
>DATCRE010000392.1:0-8771 GCA_036569145.1 Cyclobacteriaceae bacterium | reverse complement strand
AGGTAGACTTACACCTGCTTCATCTGTAACTTTCCCTTTGATGGGAACCTGCGCAAAAACAAATTGAGTTACCAGCATCATTGCTGCAATGATGGAGGGTAATCCAATTCTAAATTGAGTAATAATTCTCGTCATAGAATGAGGTTTAGATTACTTAAATGTAGTAACCTAAACAGGACGAGTTCTCCCTGATATTATCTTATGATAATATTATTTTGACCAGATTGGTTTTGAGTAATAAAGACATGAAGTACAAGAAATATGAACCACAAAGACACTAAGGGCACGAAGAAACACTAAGAAAAAAAATCCTTCGTGAAACTTTGTGTTCTTAGTGTCTTCGTGGTTCAAGACATCAATGATTGCCTATTCAGACTCTGTTGTTTCTTCCTCTACCGTCTCTATTATTGTTGGCTTTATTATGACGGGTTCTCCTGTAACAGGAATATCAACCATCCTATCTTTAATTTCATAATTTTGAATCTCTTTGTTAGGAACATTTTTTAAAACAGTTGTTCCTTTGGGAATTTTGAAAAGTGAGTCATCTAGTTTTCTTTCTTTTAAATAGGTAACGGTAGCTGTTACTAACGTTGGCCATCGTCTGGTAACAACATGCGTTGAACCAGTAAATGTACCTTCCGATCCCGATGAAGGGCCAGAGAAACTAATAACATCATAGGGAAATTCCTTAAAAAACGGAGCCAAATTTAACGGAGACTTAATTTTCTTTAACTCCTTGGTATACGCAAAATAAAGTGTGTCAGCATGAGAAATACCCACTCCCTGGAAACAGTTAAAACCAGAAACTACAAATGATTTTGTTTCGTCAAGTGACAGAATTTTAAAACTCGTTGTATCTGGTTTGTGAATTGTATAAATGTGTTCAATGTGTTGTTCATTTTCAGAATATACAGAGACATGAGGTTTCTTTTCCTTCGAAAAAAATGTGTAATACTTTTTCTTTTTCCAATCTATCAGGATCTTTGGATTGCGGATGCTGGCCGATAAACCAGAAGTTATTTTGCTTCCATTTGAACCTTCTGTTGTTGAATACGTGATCGATGCTTCAACAGGCTTATCATTGTCCATCAACATCCTGTTATCACGCATTTCAGGTCTTAAAATCAGGTTGCCTTTTATAAGGTAAAATGTTTTTAATCTAAAATTAGAAGCACGTGTCGTATCTATGTGCCTGTAGTTCTGACTGTCTGCAGAATATAAAGTAATGACAATAACCCCTTCGCCAAGTCCATCTTTACTTTTACTCTGCTCTAAAATTGTTTTCTGCTGACCAAATGAATTGACACTCTGTAACAAGAAAAATATAAAAGCCGAGTAAAAAAGAATATAAGATCTTTCTTTCATAAGATACTTACGAATTCATTCATGAAATAATAAAACCACAAAGACACTAAGGGCACGAAGAAACACTAAGAAAAAAAATCCTTCGTGAAACTTTGTGTTCTTAGTGTCTTCGTGGTTCAGTCTCTTTCAAACAAAACTACTTCCAGGAAATATCTGTGAACTGCACTGTAATAACATACGTGCCTTTATTCAGGAATGACTGATCCATGAATGCGAAGACAGGATCACCACTGCTATTTCTGGCCGCCGGAATTGCCGGAAACACACCATACGTTCCGCGAGGAATGATGCCATTAATTCCGGGATTTGAAAAGATCGGAAAGCTATTTGGAACAGAGGGAAATTGATATTCAGCTGTACTGTCTGTCAATACTTCAGGATAGTAAGGATCAAACTGTTTCATCGTCCACCTGTTCTTACGCACCGTGAGACCACCTGCTTTTGGATTATAACGGTTACCGTCTTTATCAAGAAACTTATAGATGATCTTGTTGACATCCGTTTGAGTATAAGTAATTTTTGGTGCACCTAAACCAATTCCATACAAGTATGTTCCTGAACTTGGATCATAAGCACCCGCATAAAATCCACCATAGTCTATGTATGTATCGCCACTACCTTGCACTATGATTTTGCAAATATTGGGAAGATCAACACTACCTCTTACATTCGATGCTTTCAGACTAATAGTGTATTCACCTGTAGCAATTGATTTAGTAGCAGGTGTTAATTGAATTCTTCCTCCAATTTTATTTACTGATAATGGAACAGCAACGGTCTTCATCAGCTTTGCATTTAACAACGCCAATGTTGAATCAGCATATGTTATTGACCCGCTAAAACCCATTATGCTATCTGGTTTAGAAACCAAATCCATTACATCCTCCCCTCCCTCGTTAACAACTTTCGTTAATTCTATCGTCATGGGTGTGGTCGATCCGTCCACATAAAGACTGGATGAAACAGTTACAGTTCCCTGAGTTGTATATAACGGGTTATCGATATAATATAGATTCTTGCTTAGAAAACCAGTCTCAACAGTTGTACATCCATTTATAAGTAAAGCAGCACTCATTAATGTGATGAGTCGTATTTTATTTGTAAACATATATTTCATGGTTAAATGGATTTCACTTATTAAAGCTTCTTAAGTAAAACGCTGTTCGAAAAAACATGAACAACTGTTGCGCCTGAACTTGTCAGAATATCCGATGTCTGACATTTCAACGTTACGTCTGTTGGATCATCAGCAGGTGCATCAGCCGAATTATCGATAACGCCATTTACATTCAGATACTGCATTTGATAATACTTAAATCCTGGAGTTGAATTTGTCAGGTATACATACTCAATATATTCAGCTTTTGAAATAGCACAGTTGGTACTATCGGGTTCTGCTAAGTTTTGAAATATCACCGGATCTACTGATGCATCTTTCACCATTATTTTTTCAGGAAACAGATATTGTGTAACAAACTTTGAGCTGATTGAATCATATAGCTGATTCATTGTTGTACAATCAATAGATCTCATAAAAACCTTTGCTGTATAATCTGTAAACGCATATGTAGTAGGAGCTTCATTCAAAGCATCTTTCAATCCAAAATAATCTACAATGAGAATCAATGTATCGAAATGACTGCTCGATTTTAAATAATCGTATGTTGATAACGAGCTGACTGCTTTGTAAACCCCGCCATCGGTGAGATAATCATTTTCTTTACAGGCACTCATACATATCACAGTCAGTATGGTAATTGCCAGAAATAGTCTATTTAAAGATTTCATTTTTTCAGTTTTTAATTGGTACATTTTTCAAACCAACGTCTTCAGGATTATTTCATCTTTCCAACCCAATAAGGAGTCTGGGTAAGCTTATAATTAGTAGAGAATAGAATCGGATCGACTGGCCAGTAATATTTGCCAGCTGTAAATTCCTCCGGAGACACATAGCTGATTTGCTGTTCGCCAATAACACGTTCAAATCGTATTAAATCAAATCTTCTATGTCCTTCCAAAAACAGCTCTCTTCCTTGTTCATCCGAAATGGCATACAAAAGGTCATAAGTATCCAGCGATGAAAATGGCTTAGCTCCCCTCACTTTACGTACTTCATTTACAAGACTTAACGCACCTGTGTAATCAGGTCCTGCCTTTGATGCCAGTGCCTCAGCTTTTAATAATTTAATACCAGCATATCTGAACACCGGAATATTATTCAATGCAATCTGGAAGGCGTTGCTATTATTGATGTTTTGAATGTTAGCATATTTAATACACTCGTATACTTCTCCACCTCCGTTTGTGATTTTCTCAAAGCAGGATGTATAACGTATATCGGTTTGATCAGAATACAGATAATCAATCAAACCACCATCAAGCTGCCAGAATGGTTGAGAAGCTCCATTGTTGATGTGGGGAGGTACAAGTGTAACACTGGTAATACCTTGTGTTGCACTCATACTTTCTGTCTGACTGCTTTGTGTAATTTCAAAAATACCTTCAACAGATTGTCCCTTGTATATGTCTGTATAATTTGTACTATCAATATAGCTGTAAGAACCAGAGTTGATTACGGCATCACAAGCATCATTGCATTTATCGTACTCACCACGCCACGCATAAATGTGAGCCAGCAAAGCATTGGCAGATCCTTTATCAGCACGTACTACTTTATCAGCTGATGCATCATCCTTCTTATCCAAAAATATAATCGCCTGTTTAACATCAGATATTGCCAGATCTAACACCTCACTCTGAGCTGTTCTCGCAAATTGAGTAGTCGCTATTGAATCATTATAAGATGTCACGAGAGGAACATCGCCCCAAACACGTGATATGTAAAAATAATTAAAGGCCCGTGTGAAATAAGCTTCACCGAGATACCGATTTTTTGTAGCCTGCTTTTCAGTATCGCCGTCTCCAGTGAAGACTGAGAGCGGCATCTTGTCTATATAATACAAACACCGGTTGCTTTGCATAATAGCAGTATAAAAATTAGTATAGAGTCTTAGTTTCAATCTCGGATCCCAGATGTTTGCTGCTGGTATGCCAATACCCCAATTGTAATTCATAACATCAGAGTATGCACCATCACCACCTTGAACACTGTTGAACTCCCCACTGGTTAAGTCACCATAAGCATAATATGTTATGGAAGCGTTAAACGCTGAGCGTATTAAGGAATAGCATGCAGCAACAGATGCATTGGCGTCTGCTTCTGTTTTCCACGTAGTTTGATCGGTACCCTCGCTAACCGGATTCTGATCAAGAAAATCCTGACATGATGTTGTTACGAATATCGTAAGTAACATCGTTGCTATAATTCTATATGTTGATTTCATTGTTCTTAATTTAAAATCAAGTTTATTTACTACTACAGGCTCAGATTAACTCCAAACGTTATTTTCAGAGCAGACGGATATATCACGTTTACCGAACCGCTTGTTGGATCTGCTAACTCCGGGTCTGCAATAGATTTGCTCCTCTTGAAAGTATGTACATTATCAGCCACTACATAAAATCTGACTGCACTCATCTTTACTTTGCTCAACATAGTCTGAGGTAAATCATAACCCAATGTCACATTTTTTATTTTCAGGAAGCTGCCGTCCTCAACAAAATATGAGTTACCTATATTCCAGGGATCTTGCGCATAGTTTACTGATGGATTAACAAGCTTCGGATATTTTGCATGATCGCCTGGTTCTTGCCAGAACTGATCCAGCATGTCTGGTAATGCCGCAGGTCCTGCATTTGTGCCCCAGCTGTCAATGCTTCTGCTGCCATTGAGAAGATCACTAAGAGCTCCGTTGAAAACCTTTCTGCCACCCAGGTATGAGCAGAAAACAGTTAATGAAAATCCTTTATAAGAGAATGTATTTGAAAAGCCACCTGTATACTTGGGATTCGGATTACCAATATTGACTTTATCATCGTTATTGATAATATAATCTCCATTCATATCCTTATAGTGCGCATCACCTGCAGCAAGAGGTGCACCAAAATAGGATAACTTCTTTCCTGTAATTGGATCTACGGGCACATCTTCATCAGTTGAGAAAGCTCCATCAGTCTGCCATACACGATAGTTAAACAAAGGTTGTCCAAGTGTTAATGTCTTTTGTGCCCACACTTCTCCAAAAACAAAATCTCTGTTTCCGTTTGGCAATTTTGTAACCATGTTCTGGTTAAATGCTATGTTAAATGTAGTGTTCCACTGCACTGGAGATTTCGGCCCCAGGTTGGTTGTGAAGATGGCAATTTCAAGACCGGTATTGCGTATGTTAACATAGTTACCAGAATAATATTGGTAACCGCTGGTAGCCTGCGCCGGAATGCTATAAAAGAATTTATTATTTGTATTTTTCAAATACCAGTCAGATTCTACCCTAACTCTACCGTTGAGAACTTCGAAATCAACACCAATATCGGTTTGAGGTGATTTTTCCCAACGCACACTACTACTGGATTGTACACCTGCTCCTGAAGCACCATTGTAATATGGATAAGGAGAAACTACTGTCGTACCATTATACGTTGAAGGAGTTCCGCCCAGGTAAGGATTAGTACCATTGGGCTGGACTGTTCCCGTGGTACTTGCATAATAACTGGCATCACTATAAAGTGGTTGATACTTGGCATACCACGTACCAGGGTCATTACCTGTCACACCCCAGCTGCCTCTCACTTTGAAGAAGTTCACAACAGACTTAAACGGTTCGAAAAAACGCTCGCTTGAAATCTTCCATGCACCAGAGACAGAGGAGAAAATACCTGCACGATACGCCGGACTATAAATTGAACTGGCATCTCGTCTGACAGAAGCCATCAATAAATATCTGCTATCAAAATCATACGTTAGTCTTCCATAGTAGGAGACCGTTGTTTTTCGTTCTGCAGATGTATTGACACTCAAATTTGGTCCGGGAGGAACTGTTTGAATGGTGCCTATCCCCGTTACATTTACGCCATTGGCATACGCATACGAATTATATCTTCTATTACTGTAATCAGAAGTTCCTGCTGTAACTGAAAAATGATGTTTATCAAATTTCTTTGTATAGGACAGATAATTGTCTAATGTCCAGGTGGGATTTGATGAATTTATGTCGTAGGCTGAATTCTGGACACCATTTACTTCTTTAGGAGTAAAGTAGGCATACTTATCAGTATAATTTTCAGCAGCAAAATTACTATTGAATACCAGCCCGTCGGTAATGGTATATTCCAAACCAACAGAACCTACAATTGTAAAAATCTTATTGTCTTCGTAATAACTCTTTCGACCACTGTAAACATCTATCTGCTCTTGCGAAAGTTTCACCAGCGACGTTGGAAAATTCCATGAGTTAAACAAGCTTCCGTTTGAGCCCCCAACACCATGCTTCCGGGTTTCTGATGCCAAAAGTAATTGCGTGTTGATTGTTAAATTCTTAAGTGGGTGAATACCAAGATTAATTTTCGGAGTAATTTTCTCCAGCGAGTAGCCATTGATTAATCCTTCTTCTGTATAATGGTTAGCAGATATTCTGTAAGTAACGGCTTCATTCCCTCCGGAAAAAGATACATCCTGACTATTAACTTTTGCGCGTTGTCGTATCATTAAACCCTGCCAGTCAACATTGCCGTTGAACATGGAGTTAAGGCTATCTGTAAGCTGCACCGGAATTTTTCCAGCAGTAATGTCGCTTGAAGACATTCCACCATACAGTAATCGTAATTTTAAATCCCGTTCAGCTTTACCCGTCAGCACATGTCTGAAGTTAGGGGCTTGCACAAATCCGGTATAGGCGGACGCTGTGATCTGGGTTTTGTGTGCTTTACCCTTCTTTGTTTTCACCACGATAACACCGTTACCACCACGCGCTCCGTATATACCGGCAGCAGACGCATCTTTCAACACATCAATTGATTCGATTTCATTGGGGTTAAGGAAACTTAATGGGTTATTGTTACCATACGATGTCTCCATAGCGTTTACGTCAAAGATCACTCCATCGATGACATACAAAGGGCCTGAATTGCCTCCATTGCTATTGCCATAATCAACATTTGTATTACCTCTTATCGTTATCATGGGTTTGGCACCCAACTCACCTGTTGTAGAGATCACACTCACACCCGCGAGACGTCCTTGTAACATCTGATCAAAACTGGGCTGTGGCAGATTTTGAATTACAGTGCCCTTGACACTTGATATTGACGATGTTGATAATTCCTTATCTATCGACTGATACCCGATGAAAACAACTTCTTTGAGTTGTTGAACATCAGGCTGCATCGTGATATCAAAATTTGTTGTCGCTCCTGCTTTCACTTCCTGCGGTGCATAACCGATGAATGTGAAAACAAGTATTGCATCCGGGCCGGAAATATCCAGCTTAAATTTTCCATTCGAATCTGTAACTGTACCTGCGGTCGATCCTTTCACAACCACACTAACACCTGGCAATCCAGCACCTGTCTCATCTTTAATTTGTCCCTGAATGGGGACTTGTGCATAAGAAAAATGCGCTACCAGCAGCATTAGTATGACAATTGGTGGCACAATTTTTAATCGTGTAATTATTCTCGTCATAGAATAGGTTTTAGGTATAGTATAAAAGTATGTGCTATCCCTTGACGACTTTTCCCAAATATTATCTTATGGTAATATTATTTTGACCAAATTATATTGTTTGTTTTGGATCGGTGGCAATACATCCGACTACGCGGTTGAAAAAGCATTAGTTGGGCTATTTTGATGGATTATTCTTCTCAAGAAGAATTTTGATGGGTTTAAAAAGTATCAGCCCGATAATTCCTGCGATAAACATGGCAATAGCAACATTAAAAAATAATCCAGCCATGTACGATGAATCTGCTCCTATTATTTTCTCATCAAACTGTCCTGCAAAAATTCCTGCTATTAAATTTCCAAAGGCGAGAGACATAAACCACAAACCCATCATCTGGCCAACAACGCGTTTTGGTGAAAGCTTGGTAACGGCACTAAGGCCAACGGGATATAAACAGATCTCGCCAAAAGTATGAATGATGTACGTCACTATTAACCATGTTGGCAACACCTTGCCCTGGTGCGCTACAATCTGCGATGCCTTCATCATTACCAGGTATCCAAGCCCTGCAAAAATTAATCCCATAGAAAGCTTAACTGGTATGGACGGATTTAATTTTTTATGTGAAAGCTTTACCCATAGCCATGCAAACAGTGGCGAAAAAATAATAACGGCTATCGGAGGAATGGATTGCAACCAACCGGCTGGCATCTCAAAATTTCCAACAACCATATTGGTGTATCGCTTGGCAAATAAATTCAGAGAAGACCCCTGTTGTTCATATCCCGAGTAAAAAGCTATTGACAAAAGAAAAAATAGGAAGATTACTTTTACTTTATTTTTCTC
>DATCRE010000391.1:0-4762 GCA_036569145.1 Cyclobacteriaceae bacterium | reverse complement strand
ACACCTTGTTGATTTTTTAAATTCTCAAACTGCCAAAGTTGAAGATTGCTGATTTGTAATTTTTGCATGCTGTAATAAATCTGTGAAACCTGAATCTTAAGTTAGTTAACCTCTACGTGCTCGCTAAGTTTGTGAACTTCTACAATGGTAGTCTTTCCATCATCACTCTCACGATACATAGGCACAAACTTTCTGTTGATTTTAATTTCATCGAATGTGTAAGATGTGCGTTGTAATACAAAGTTAGAGAACACATCGTCAAAACCTCTTACCAGCACGTAGAGTTCCAGGTCGGCGTTTTTCATATCCTCCTCAGTTAACCCAATAAGCGGACTCTTTTCGTCTATAGGATGAACAACAGTCCAGTTCATAGGAAGACTGTCAACTTTATTACGTTCCAATTCCAGGTCATAGAATTTGTATGTCATCTTTTCATTTTCAAGTACCTGCAAAGCAATGTTTACTTTTATTTCTACTGCAGTAAGTGTGTGGTTGTCTTTAAAGGAAACAAAGCGAAACATTAACCCTGATTTTCCGCGATAAGGAGCTACCAGTGCATGTTCGCTAAAGGCCAGGAACGCTTTGGGTTTTGCAAATCTTCCGTAGATCAAACCGGTAATGATGGCAAACGTAATGAAGCCACTCATCGCTTCAATAGAGGCAACAAAATTAGCACCATCACCAATAGGATTTACGCGACCATATCCAACCGTTGTAAATGTTTCTGTGCTAAAGAAATAAATCTCTTTGATTTCTTCCCATCGCGTTGTTGCTACCATGCCCGTGAATTGATTTTGACCAAGCAGGATATAAATTGATGTATAAAAAAGATTAATGCCGATGAAGAATATGATGATAGCCACAATGAATTTCCAGAGTGGCAAATTCAGCATGGTGTGAAACAAACTGAATCGCTGCCAGAAAGCCTGGCCTTCCTTCACCACATTAAATGTTCCATCCCGATTTACAAAGCGACCACCATAGCTGTTAGGATTGTTACCAAAGCCTGTGTCATTATTAACTTTTGAAAACGGGTTGATAGATATTCGCTTGGCCATTGCTGCTTTTTTTGTAAAATTAATTCATTTATAGAATGTGTGCACAACTGAGATAAGATCAGGTTTCTATTAACTGCATTCCAGGAAAATAAGTTTTACAGCATAAACAAAGAGGGCCTTGTGTGGCCCTCTTCGATATTTCTAATGCAGTTGTGATTTTATATTTTATGCTTGATCTGGCTTACCAGGTGTTGAAACTGTGGCTCCTCCCTGATCGCTGGGTTCCATGCTAATCCTAACTGAATTAAGTCAAGTGTTTCCGTGATGGTAGCGCCTTCCTTATCCTTTTCACGTGCCAGGATAAAGGCAGTGTCCGAGATTGCCAATGAGTTTTCTACATCGTGACTAATAATAATCAATGTATTCAATTCATCAAGCGTTGAGATTTTCAACAAGAGATTAATCACCTTGTCAATGATCAAAGCGTCTAGACCGGAGAATGGCTCATCGAGTAATATAAACTTGTTGCCTGTGAGTACTTGCTGAATGATACTTACCCGCTGACGTTGTCCACCGGATAATTGCATCGGATATTTTTTCAGATGCTCTGTCAAGTCAAACTTCTCGGCATAATCAGCAATCAGGTCATTCCTTTCTTTATCACTGATCTTGATGCTGTCATGCTTCATCGCCAGCCGAAGATTTTCATGGATAGTTCGGTGGTTGAACAGAATGTAGTTCTGAGCAACTATACCAACATCACCAGCCTGCACGGGATGCTGGTCAATACCTATGTTAATAGTACCCGTTGTAGGCACAATAAGACCAGCCAACATTTTAAAGAGCTGAGTCTTACCAATACCACTTCTGCCAATCAGCGATATAACCTGTCCCTGATTCAGGCCAGGCCTTACGATGTTATGAATCTGAAAATTAATATCCCGTAATATCAGCTTGTCGTACGTTAGACTTACATTCTTCACGTCAACAAGTAATTCGTTCCTGGAATGTGTTGTCATTTTCGAACTTGTATTTTAGTGTAAGGAAATAACCAATGCCTCATATTCTTGAGGAGGTAATCGAAAAAGACACCAATACCAAAAATAATTACCAGTACAGCAAACACACTACCAAGGTCTATGTACTTATTAGATTTGATGAGCATAGTACCAAGTCCACCTTCAGACATACTCAGACCTTCAACCATGGTAATCATCATCCAGGCGATAGCAAAGTTTTGTCGCATTACTTCAAACACCTGATCTAACCGGCCGATGATAACAACTTCCAATAAGGATTGCCAGTTGTTCATACGCAATGTTTTGCAGAGTTCATATTCCTGTGTGTTGATACCATCAATGATTGACAGGAGCGATGTAACGAAAAAAGGTACGATACCAAAGATGAGTAAGCTCAGCTTAAGCTGATGACCATCTTGTGTTAAAAGCGTGAAAAGAAATATCAACCCCGTTAAGGTAAGGTAACGGCACTTCACGATAAATTTAGCTAATGGCATGAATAGGGGAATAAGTGAAAGATAACTCACCGCCAATGCAATGACGATAGAGAGCCCCATACCAATAAGCGTTAAACTTAAACTGCTGAAGAAGTTGTCAACAAAATCTGCCGATGTTATAATTTTTATTACTGACTCGCTGATCTTCAGTGGTCCGGGTATTAACCCGTGACCACCAAAAATTTCCCAGAGCACCAGGGCAATTAATACCTGGACAACAATAAGAATTATATAAGTACGCCTGCTTACTTCCGTTAACGGACGTACCAGTTGTTTTATAATTTCCATTCTCGATTACTCGCCTAATACAATTTGCACGCGTCTGTTTTGCGCACGACCGGCATTAGTGCTGTTATCAGCAATAGGTTTAGCAGGGCCAAATCCTTTTGCTTCAACGCGGGCAGATGAAAGACCTTTGCTTTCTAAGTAGCTCTTAACAGAGTTAGCACGGTCTTCAGATAATTTCTGATTGTTAGTGGCACTTCCTGTGTTATCAGTATGTCCGTATACACCAACCTTCAAACCCTCTGCTACCACAGAGCTTTGCAGAATTTCATCCAACAATTTATAAGATTCAGGCTTGATGATGGCACTACCAACTTCAAACTGAATCTGGTATGATTTAGATGAAACCTCACTCGTAATTTCTTTCTTGTATGTAACAGCAAGTGCCTTACCTTCCATCAGCTCACTGTGGTTAACAATAACTGATTGAACGAATGATTTATCAACTACTGAAGAATAGGTAGGGTATGCTGGTACTAACTCAGGATACATTTTAACAAGGATGTCACCGAACGTATTGTAAACAACTTTGTAACGATCAATACCATCTTTACCTAATCCGAATGTATTCGCAGCATCCTGGAGGTTAAATGCCATAGAGCCACCTAATGCTACATCAATGCCCTGAGCATCTTTCTCTGTTAAGCCATTATAATATTTCAACCAATAGTCACCATCCTGTTCATTGTAAACCTTAGCTGAAACTTTAGCAGCAAATGCTTTTGCTTCATTAAAAGATCTTACCTGGTCACCAGCCTGGCCTAATGACATGATCAGATTTTCAATATCGGTTCTGTGATCATAAGCAAACTTCTTAATTGTAATGGTGATGTTTGGCATTTGTGATGAGTACTGCTTTGTTGAAGCAATAGAAATCAAACCACCTTTTTGTTTTGCAACGTTAACATCGCCAGGTGTCCAGGTAGCAACAGCATCAACGCCAACACTTGTTTCTTCATTCAACTTCTTACCATCCTTGATTACCTTTCTGGTTTCTTTATAACCAGTAATGTATTTGGCACCGGCATCAAGAAAGTCGTTAGCGGCAATAAGGTTGATGGCATCCTTATCATAAGTCTTTTCATCAGGATTTACTTTCAGGTTGTTATCACCAGCCCATTTTAATAAGATGTTCATATCTCCGTCACGCAATACGCAGGCTACTGTTTTACCAAGCGCTGATTTAGGATCAGCCTTCCAGCTCGCAGGACCCATCAACTGATCTTCACCATAAGATTTACCCATAGCATAAAAAGCAATAGGCTGATACTCCGGGCCAAGAGGTTCAAGTTCTTTTGCTAATGAAGCGAAGAACGCGGGCATACCATCACCCATGAAAGATGCAAACACAGCAGGTGTTTCCGGATTGCTTTTGTAGTCCTGGGCAAACTTTACAATATCAGCAAGCGATTTGAAACAATCATCCTGACGTACAACTTGTACCTGCAGTTTTGATTTGTCAAACAACGAACCTTTAGTAGTGTTAGCACCACCATTGGCATACATCAGCGGAAATTGTGAATTCCATGCCATAACTTTCCAGATGATACGTGTTCCACTATTCACAGATTCATCTTCAGTAGGCAATGCCAGCATAGTAGCATTACCAGACAATGATGCTTCTGGTGCATCAGGCAACGCAACGTGACCAATGTCTTGCGATGATTTTGCTTCTTGTGGTCGCTTGTCATACCAGTATACTTTTCCTGCAAAGAGCGCACCAAGCACCAGCAGGATCATAACAATTTTTCCGGAGGTTTTTACTTTAACAGCCATAATGGTTTAAGGGTTATTTCGATTTAGTTTATTACTTATTTTAAAAGATCACCATAATCGCCAGTGATCAATGGCGTTGAAACTTTGCTTTGAGAAAGTTTGAGTTTTAAATCATTTTCAGGATTGAACGACTCTAACATTTTTAATCCTTCTTTTTCATAGGTTGCATTGTCAAGGTCAATAGAGC
>DATCRE010000390.1:0-6121 GCA_036569145.1 Cyclobacteriaceae bacterium | reverse complement strand
ATCGATCTGATTCATTTTTAAATAATAGATGCCTTTATTTCTATAAGCCCAACCGTTGTAAGGATCGAGTCCAATGCTCCGATCAATATCAGCAACGGCATCTTCAAGATTGTTCTTCATCAGGTAGATATAGCCACGATTATTTATAAAGTAGGCATCATCGTCACGCAAGGTCAGTGCCTTATCTATATAATTCTTTGCTTCTGTATAATGTTCTTCAGAAGCTTCCAGCAAACACATGGTGTTATAAGCATTCGGCTCCTTAGGATTTAACGCAATAGCTTTTAGCAGAGCGGCTCGCGCCTCACTGTTCTTCTTTTGATAAAACAGAACAATTCCTTTATTAACCCACACTTCGGCATTCTTGCTGTCAAGCTTCAATGCTTTATCAAAGTCTGCAATCGCAGCATCAAAGTTTCGCATCTTTGTATGAATCAATCCCTGAAGAAAGAAAACAGTGGAAGTATCTCTTCCTTTAGCCAACATCGAAAGATCATCCAGTGCACTGTAATATTCGTGCAGCTCATAGTAAGCATTAGCCCTGTTGAAATAAACTTCTTTGTATTGCTGACGACAGCTTATGGCATGACTATAATATTGAACAGCTTTGCCATATTCCTTTCTTTTAAAATAGAGAGACCCCAAATTGTTCGAAGCATATGCAAAACATGAATCGAGCTTCAATGCGCCTTCGAAATACTTCTCAGCCTCTTCATAATCCTGCTTCACAACCATCTCATTACCCTGGGCTAACAAACGTTGTTTACGGGTCTCAACGCTATCAGAGCAGGCCATTAACAATGCAAAGACTATAAATAAATACTTCATGGGCATAGATTTCAATTGATTCTGCAAATTTACCAGGATGAAATTTTGATTTTAGATTTATGTTCTTTTTATTCGCACTGTAATTAAGAAATGAGCAAAACAATTAACATAAACATTCACCACCATCATCATGTAAACCACACGATGGGTGGCAGCTTTATGTTTTGAGTTTTAAACTATAAGATTTCAAAAAGGCTTGTCACCATGTGATAAGCCTTTTTTATTGACCAATAAAACCGAAAGCATAACACCAACATACAATGAGCACACTATTAAGGATTGCAATTCAAAAATCAGGACGTCTGCAGGAAGGTTCACTTGAACTATTAAAAGAAAGCGGCCTGTCGTTCAGCAACGGGAAAGACCAACTCAAAACACAAGCACGCAATTTCCCTGTCGAGGTACTCTTTCTTCGCGATGACGATATTCCTCAATACGTTGAAGATAAAGTTGCTGACATTGGTATCGTAGGCGAAAATGTATGCGAAGAAAAACTCAAGAAAACAGAAATCATCAAACGTCTCGACTTCGCTAAATGCAGATTATCCATTGCCATTCCACGCTCTGAAACATACACAGGCGTACAATTTCTTCAAGGCAAAAACATTGCAACCTCCTACCCCAACATTGTTAAAAAATTCCTCAAGAAAAATAACATCGAAGCTGGTATTCATGAAATCAGTGGCTCTGTAGAAATCGCTCCGGGCATTGGACTAGCCGAAGCCATCTGCGATTTAGTAAGCACGGGCAGCACACTGCTCAGCAATGGACTGAAAGAAGTTGAAGTAGTGATGCAGTCAGAAGCAGTGATGATTACAACACCGGGTTTGTCGCCAGAGAAACAAGCTATTCTCGATAAGTTATTATTCCGCATAGAGGCCGTTAGAAAAGCAAAGAACAACAAATACATTCTGCTTAATTGTCCTAACGAATCCATAGAGAGAATCACAAGCATCATTCCAGGTATGAAGAGTCCTACCATTATACCACTGAGCAGAAATGGCTGGTCATCACTTCATTCTGTTGTTGATGAAAATGATTTCTGGGAGAAGATTGATCAGCTTAAAGCCTTTGGTGCTGAAGGTATCCTTGTCATACCGATTGAAAAAATGATTGCCTGATTTTTTATCTTCATATTGAACAACACACAACATGAAAATCTACAACAATCCTGCTCGCGAAACCTGGTCAGAATTAACACAACGTCCACAGCTATCATTAGAGTTTCTGGAAAGCTCCGTGAAAAATATATTGAACCGTGTGAGAAAATCAGGTGACTCTGCTATAAAAGAACTCACACTTCAATTTGATAAGATCTCCATCGACAAACTTGAAGTGACTGCAACTGAAGTTACAGAAGCTGAACAAAGCCTTTCATCTGAATTAAAACAAGCTATTCAAACAGCAGCATCAAATATTGAAAAGTTTCATGCTTCACAAAAGAAAGATGTTGTTAAAGTAGAAACCATGCCCGGTGTTACATGCTGGCGCAAAAGCGTAGGCATTGATAAAGTTGGAATTTATATCCCCGGAGGATCGGCACCATTGTTTTCGACAGTGCTCATGCTTGGTATCCCTGCAAAACTTGCAAGCTGCAAAGAAGTAATCCTCTGCACCCCACCTGACAAAGCTGGAAAGATTAACGCCGCTATTTTATATGCTGCTAAACTAACGGGCATCACTAAGATTTTTAAAGTGGGCGGTGCACAAGCCATTGCTGCCATGGCGTATGGCACAGAGAGCATTCCAAAAGTTTATAAAATATTTGGTCCCGGTAATCAATACGTTACCAAAGCCAAACAACTTATTACGGAAGATGGCGTAGCTATCGACATGCCTGCGGGACCATCAGAGGTTCTTGTTATGGCCGATGAAACAGCAACGCCTTCATTTGTAGCGGCTGATTTACTTTCACAAGCTGAACACGGTGAGGATAGCCAGGTTATTTTAGTTTTATCAAATGAAGCACAGGCAAAACCTATCCAGATAGAAATAGAAAAACAACTTGCCTTGTTACCGAGAAAAAATATTGCCGAAAAATCGCTTGCTAATAGTCGCGTGGTTGTTCTTACTGATTCGACGACAGCAATAGAATTTGTTAATGATTATGCGCCAGAACACTTGATCATAAATACTAAAAACATTGACGAAGTAGTTGCCGGAATTACAAATGCGGGTTCCATCTTCATCGGAAATTATTCACCTGAAGCTATTGGTGATTATGCTTCAGGAACAAATCACACTTTACCAACCAATGGATATGCACGTGCCTTTGCTGGTGTATCATTGGAGAGTTTCATGAAAGCCATCACCTATCAGCAACTAACAGAAGAAGGTATTAAAAAGCTTGGACCTGTTGTTGAACAAATGGCAGAGGCCGAACAACTCATTGGACACAAGATGGCAGTCTCCGTGAGATTAAATGCATTAAAGAAGTAAAGATTAGCTACAGATTAAGTATGAGCAAACGCGCCAATAATTTTATAGATATCAATTCACTTGTTAGAAAAAACGTGCTGAATATGAAACCGTATTCTTCAGCACGCGACGAATTTAAAGGAGAAGCAGAAGTTTATCTTGATGCAAATGAAAATCCTTATCCATCTCCCTATAACCGTTATCCAGATCCATTGCAGTGGAGAGTAAAAGAAAAGCTTGCTGAGATTAAAGGTGTTAAGGCCGAACAAATATTTTTAGGCAACGGAAGTGATGAACCCATTGATCTCATCATCCGTGCTTTTTGTGAACCTAACCGGGATTCTATTCTCATTACTGAGCCAACGTATGGAATGTATTCCGTGTGTGCCGAAGTAAATGCTGTGAATGTCCAACAGGTTTTGCTTACGCATGATTTTGATATTGATCTTGATGCTTTTCCAAAAACTTTTGATGCTACAACGAAAGTAATTTACCTCTGCAGTCCGAATAATCCTACCGGAAATTTACTTAGCCGCGATAAGATTGTAGAAGTACTGAAAAGATTCTACGGCATTGTTGTTATTGATGAAGCTTACATTGATTTCACCGAAGGAAAAAGTTTTGTTAACGAGTTAGATGCGTATCCCAATCTTGTAGTGCTACAAACTTTTTCCAAAGCATGGGGACTTGCCGGATTACGTCTAGGTATGGCATTCGCTTCACCTGAAATCATTGCTATTCTTAACAAGATCAAATACCCCTACAACGTCAACATCAGAACGCAGGATCTTGCCTTAGAAGCTCTAGACAATGAAGCACGCAAGCAAAGCTGGGTTGAAGAAATTATTGAAGAGCGCGAAGAAATGATGAAGGCATTAAAAAAACTTCACATTGTTGATAAAGTTTATCCCTCTGATGCCAACTTTATATTGGTTAAAGTTAAAGACGCACATCAGACTTACCGTGAACTGATGAACCAAAAAATAATTGTACGCGACAGATCAAAGGTAACGCTATGTTACAATTGCATCCGCATAACCATCGGCACACCCGAGGAAAACAAAAGAGTATTACAAGCCCTGAATGAATTATGAAAAAAGTATTGTTTATAGATCGTGATGGAACATTAATTCTTGAACCTGCCGATCAGCAGATTGATAGTCTTGAAAAGTTGGAGTACTATCCCGGAGTATTCTCATGGTTGAACAAAATTGCCAATGCTTCCAGTTACGAACTTGTTATGGTTACGAATCAGGACGGACTTGGAACAAGCAGTTTCCCTGAAGACACCTTCTGGCCGGCACATAATAAAATGCTGAAGACTTTCGAAAATGAAGGCATAAAATTCTCCGGAATATTTATCGACCGTTCTTTCTCATCTGAAAACAAACCAACACGCAAGCCCGGCACAGGCATGCTCACAGCATTCTTCAGCGCTGAATATGATCTTCAAAACTCTTACGTGATTGGCGATCGCTTAACAGATGTTGAACTGGCAAAAAATCTTGGAGCCAAAGGCATTCTGATTAATGATGGCAGCTTATCTGAAAAAATGAAAGCACAGAATCTGGAATCACATTGTGCACTGACAACAACGAGTTGGGAAGATATTTACAAACTCGTCACAAGATCTAATCGCAAAGCTTCGGTTATACGCACTACAAAAGAAACTGACATCAAGATTAACATTGATCTGGACGGAAGCGGTAAATCAAATATTCATACAGGTCTTGGCTTCTATGATCACATGCTCGATCAGCTTGCCCGACATGGAAACATCGATCTTGAAATTCAAGTGAAAGGCGATTTACATATTGATGAACATCACACTATTGAAGATACAGGTCTTGCTCTAGGCGAAGCTTTCCTGAAAGCTCTCGGTGACAAACGAGGCATAGAACGTTACGGCTTCTGTTTACCAATGGACGATTGCCTCGCACAGGTAGCGCTTGATTTCGGCGGTCGCCCGTGGCTTATGTGGGAAGCAGAATTCAAGCGTGAAAAAATTGGTGAGATGCCTACGGAGATGTTTTATCATTTCTTCAAATCATTCTCCGATACATCAAAGTGCAATCTTAATATCAAAGCAGAAGGCACAAACGAACATCACAAGATTGAAGCTATCTTCAAAGCCTTTGCAAAAGCTATCAAGATGGCGATCAAGAAGGAAGGAAATCAATTGCCATCGACAAAAGGAACGCTTTAAGGTAAAAGGTAGGAAATACGAGGTACGGGAGATGTGCCAAATAAATAAGTATTGAATGCAAGATTTAAAAAGTAGATATAAAAAATTTGCAATAGAAGTGGCTACACTTATTCAATCGTTATCAAAAGGAACGATAAATAACGCTTACGCTAATCAACTAATTCGCTCTTCAAGCTCACCAGGAACAAATTACAGGGCGGCTTGTCGAGCAAAGTCTACTGCTGATTTCATAAATAAGCTTAAAATAGTTGAAGAAGAACTAGATGAATCCATTTACTTTCTTGAACTTCTCCAGCACTTCAATCCAGAACAAAAAATAACAATTGAATGCTTACACAAAGAAGCGAATGAACTATTAGCAATAACCGTTCAATCAATCAAAACAACAAGATCAAATCTCCAAACTCGTACTTCGTAAATCGTAATTCGTACCTATACATGAAACTTGCTATCATAAAATATAACGCTGGCAACATTCAATCAGTATCCTTTGCTTTAGAGAGACTTGGTGTAGATTTTATCATTACTGATCATGCTGAAGAAATAAAGAAGGCGGATAAAGTAATCTTCCCTGGTGTAGGAGAAGCAAGTACTACGATGGCTTATATACGAGATAAGGGACTCGACAAATTAATTACAAGTCTTAAGCAACCCGTACTCGGAATATGT
>DATCRE010000389.1:0-7309 GCA_036569145.1 Cyclobacteriaceae bacterium | reverse complement strand
GCTGTTACTTCACTTACGGTAGTCAGTACATCAGCTTTGTTGGCGCATGAGTATTCTATTCTCGCTTCAGCTTCAACGCCAAACTTGGTAGCTTCATTTTCCCACTTGAAAAATGGTAAGTGTGCATAAAACAACGGTGAGTTTATGGCAAGGTGTCTGCCCAATTGCGTAGCGTGCGTTGTGAAGATTGTTTTCACAGGCATGTTCTCTTTCTTCATATCAAGAATGGGCAGACCTGCCATCCATTCATGAAAGTGAGCTATGATGGGCTTTTCATCTCCGTTGAGTGCATTGACTTCGTCAATAAATAATTTAGTCAGAAAAGCAAAGGCAACTACCTGGTTCACCAGTGGATTATCGGGTGTGCTGATGGCGTGATTTTTCCACAACAGATATTTAATAACATTGCGTGTCTTCTCTTCAATAACGTTGGGATTAAGAAGCACTACGCGCGGTTTACCTGTTACGAGCCACTCGGCATAGTGAACATGATAACCTTTTTTTCGAAGATTGGCTGCTGCCTGACCAAACACATCGTTAGAGTCATCAAGTGGCTCAAGCTCTGCCAGAATATTTTTATTGAGATACGGACCAATCATACAGTAGCGGCCACCCCAGCGATCCATCATCACGGGAGCTTTAGATCGTATTACCGTATATATTCCTCCTACTTGATTGCAGACCTCCCAGGCTACTTCTAAAAGATAGGCATCAGGGGCATTTCGTTGATGATGAGAAAGTACTTTTGACATAAAGTGAGTCAGGTTGTCTTGTTTTGCTTTTTAAATCTATAATTTTAATGACAATATTTCTGGTTTTGGAGAGCCTATTTATGTGGTTAATGTTTTGATAAACGTAAACCGGAGGATACTATTATGAACTTTGAGAAATTCACCATTAAATCGCAGGAAGCTCTCCAGAAATCTGCTGAGATCGCTGCGGGCAAAGAGCAGCAGGCCATTGAACCGGGTCACTTGCTTAAAGCCATTTTAGAAACAGATGAGAACGTAACAAATTATCTGTTCAAGAAGTTGAACGTTAATACTACCATTCTTACTACTAAGCTGGATGAAATCATTAACTCATATCCTCACGTTACCGGTCAACAGGCTTATCTGTCAACGGCCAGCAATACTATTTTACAGCACGCTGAGAAAGAATTAAAAGAATTCAAAGATCAGTTTATTGCAGTTGAACATTTACTGCTTGCTATTCTTGCTTCGAAAGATAAAGTGGCGTCGATATTAAAAGATGCCGGACTTGAACGTGTCGGATTAATTAAAGCTATAAAAGAATTGCGTGGAGGATCGACTGTTACGGATCAGAACGCCGAAGGTAAATACAGATCTCTTGAACGATATTCCAAGAACCTAAATGATCTTGCCAAAAAAGGAAAGATCGATCCTGTTATTGGTCGCGATGAAGAAATCAGGAGAGTGTTACAGATACTGGCACGTCGTACAAAGAACAATCCTATTTTGTTGGGAGAGCCGGGTGTTGGTAAGACTGCTATTGTTGAAGGACTTGCTCAACGTATAGTGAACGGTGATGTGCCTGAAAATTTAAAATCGAAATTGCTCATATCGCTTGATATGGGTCTTCTTGTTGCAGGCGCAAAATATAAAGGAGAGTTTGAAGAACGTCTTAAATCTGTTATCAAAGAAGTGACAGATTCAAACGGCGAGATCATTCTTTTCATTGATGAGATTCATACGTTGATTGGTGCTGGTGGAGGAGAAGGCGCTATGGATGCAGCGAACTTATTAAAGCCTGCATTGGCTCGTGGAGAACTTCATGCTATTGGTGCTACTACACTTAAAGAATATCAGAAATACATTGAAAAAGATAAAGCACTCGAAAGACGCTTTCAGGCTGTTGTAGTTGATGAACCTTCTGTTGATGATTCAATATCGATACTTCGTGGTATAAAAGATAAGTATGAACTTCACCACGGTGTGCGCATTAAAGACGATGCAGTTATTGCTTCGGTAGAATTATCAAGCCGTTACATCAGCGATCGCTTTCTTCCTGATAAGGCTATTGACTTGATGGATGAAGCAGCTTCTAAGTTGAGGTTGGAGATGGACTCATTGCCCGAAGAGCTTGACGAGTTGAATCGCAAGATCATGCAACTTGAAATTGAACGCGAAGCCATTCGCAGAGAGAGAAATAAAGACAAGGAATCGACTTTAAGCAAAGAGATTGCTGAGCTTGTTGAAGACAGAAACTCGTTGAAAGCAAAGTGGGAAAGTGAGAAGGCTGTTGTTCAGGGCATCAGGAATGAAAAAGAAAATATTGACAAATTAAAGTTTGAAGCTGAGCAAGCTGAGAAGGCTGGTGACTATGGCAAGGTTGCCGAGATTCGTTATGGTAAAATAACCGATGCTGAAAAACGCCTTGAAGAGTTCCAGCAGAGAATGAAAGAAGCGCAAGGCGAACATTCACTCCTGAAAGAAGAAGTAGACAGTGAAGACATTGCAGAAGTTGTAGCAAAGTGGACAGGTATACCTGTTTCTAAAATGCTACAAAGTGAACGCGACAAGTTACTACACCTCGAAGCAGAACTTGGTAAACGTGTCGCTGGACAAGTTGAAGCGATACAGGCGTTGAGTGATGCCGTGAGAAGAAGTCGTGCAGGATTACAAGATCCTAAACGCCCCATTGGTTCATTCATCTTCATGGGTACAACGGGTGTTGGTAAAACAGAATTATCAAAAGCACTGGCCGATTATCTCTTCAATGACGATAATGCCATGGTGCGGATTGATATGAGTGAATACCAGGAACGCCATAGTGTGAGCAGGTTGATTGGTGCACCTCCAGGCTATGTTGGTTACGATGAAGGTGGGCAGCTTACTGAAGCCGTACGAAGAAAACCATACAGTGTGGTTTTGCTGGATGAGATTGAAAAAGCTCACCCTGATGTTTTCAATACGTTACTGCAAGTATTGGATGAAGGAAGACTGACTGACAATAAAGGCAGAACGGCCAACTTTAAAAATACGATCATCATCATGACCACGAATGTTGGCTCGGCTATCATTCAGGAGAACTTTGAAAAGATCACTGATCAGAATTATTTTGAAGTGTTAGAGAACACAAAAGATGAAGTGCTTGATTTGTTGAAGCAATCTGTGCGGCCAGAGTTTCTCAACCGTATTGATGAAGTGATTATGTTCAGACCACTGACACAAAAAGATATTCGCAAGATTGTTGACATCCAGGTTGATCATGTTCGTGAACGCCTGGAGGATGCTGGTGTGAAGATTGAAATATCGAACTCTGCACGTGAACGATTAGCCGTGCTGGGTTATGATCCGCAATATGGAGCAAGGCCACTGAAACGAGTTTTGCAACGCGAGCTTTTAAATGAATTGTCCAAACAGATATTGGCCGGAAAGGTTCAAAAAGATTCTGTAATTTTTATTGACCTGAAGGATGATTTATCCTTTGTGTTTGAGAACCTAAAAGAACCTGAAGTTGTTAAGTAATTGGTTTAAGGATTAGGCTACTTCTCTCACGCCCCGTGGGAGGAGAGTCGTGGGTGATTTGAGGGGTTTTGGTTTAAGGGAGGCTGTCTCATTGGGTTGAGGCAGCCTCTGTTTTTTATGCATCTTTTAACCGCAAAGAGCGCGGAGGATACGCAGAGTTTCGCGAAGTTTTATTAAGAAAACTTTAAACTACAGAGATAGAAATCGAACAAAGTTTCGAATGAATTCTATATACATTCTCTCTGCGAAACTCTGCGTTATCTCTTTGCGACCTCTGCGGTTTAAACTTTTAACATTTTAATTTTAACTCTTAATCCTCTCCACCCCAAGTCCTGGTTTATCAGAGCAATACATGTAGCCATCTTTTAAAATAAAACCACCTGTCACTGCATCTTTTGAAAGATCGAAGCTGCCATCAAGATCAATGTATTTTGTATTAGCACAAGAGAAGGCTGCGTGCAAGGCGGCAGAGATGCTCACAATGCTTTCGTCGTTGCAGCCCCAGAATAAATCAACACCTTCATGTAAAGCAATATCTGCAATTTTTAAACCCTGGCTTATGCCACCACACTTCATCAGCTTGATATTGAAAATGCGTGCAGCCAAAGGAGGTTTGATAAGTTCAACAGCATCAACCGGAGTAATTAAAGATTCGTCAGCAGCTAATACTTCGCGCACTTCGCGAGGTAAGCTCTTCATCACAGCAACCTCATTAGCTTGTAACGGTTGCTCAATAAGTTCAATGTTGAAATCATACGTGCGACCATAGAATTGTATGGTTTGCTCACGTGTATAACCCTGGTTAGCATCTACGCGAATGGCCAGACCATTACCAAATTTCTCACGCAGCTTGATGATACGTTCAACATCTTCATCGAGATTTTTACCAAGCTTTACCTTAAGAACTTTAAAGCCACGCTTCACATAATCATCAGCTTCTTCAAGCGTTTCTTTCACACCTTTTATACCAATGGTGTTAGAAGTAAGCATACGCTTGATTTTCTGTCCGAGGAATTTTACCAATGGAACATCAAGATATTTAGTGAAGACATCGTACAAGGCAATGTCTAGTGCTGCACGTGCTGAAGGATTTTCGGGAAAGTTCTTCCATACTTCATAAGTAAGTTCATTGAACTCGCGAATATCGCGGCCTATCAGAAAATCTACATTGTCTAAAGCATCAAGACATTGGTCAAGATTTTCACCGACAACATATTCGCTGGGGTTGGCTGAACCTATGCCGGTCACGCCATTCTCAAGTGTGATTTCAACAAAGGCATTGCGCACTTCGCTAATGGTTTTGAAGGCGATGGTATAAGGCTTTACATTTCCCAGGTCAGCACTCCAGACTTCGATGTTCTTAATTTTCATAAAATTTATATTTCAAATTTTTATAGATTTCAAATTTTGAGTTTCAAATTTCAGATTACGTCTCTCAAGCCCTTCCATTTCCCTGATCTGAAATCTGAGATTTGAGATCTGAAATTATTCTTTCAAATACAGGCACTAAACTACTCACGCCATCCTCCAACGGCAACACTACAGGTATACCCAGCTCTTTTTCATATTGAGTAACATACTTGCGTGCTTCCTTCTCGCCAGTCTTGCCCGTATTTAGTGTAAGGGCTACTGTTGGTGCACCGTATATTTTAATAAGCGTAATTTCATCTTTGGGTGTTGGTAAGTACGCAGGGTAGTACTCCATGTCTTTATATTGCTTGCGTGCCGGATCAATTTGTAACACTACACCATCAGCATCGGCAGAAACAATCCACTCAGCACCAGCAGGACCACTGGGGTTACGCAACGAAGATTGGCCTTCAATGAAAATAATATCAGGCTTCTCGTTTTCATAACAACTTACCACGGCATGCTCCATTTCGCCTGAGATAAAATCGTTGAGTGTTGAGTCGAACACAAAACCATATTTAGCACCTTGCATCCAACCGGTTTGACCAGTATAAATCATTTCAGCTTTGTAACCCGCAGCGCGCATAGCTTCTACAAGTATGCGAGTAGTGGTGCGTTTGCCCAGGGCACAGTCAGTACCAAGCATAGCAATTTTAGGACATTTCACATCTTTGATTTTACCCGACCAGAAATGCAGGTCTTTTACTTTCTTCGGTTTACGAACATCGATAATCTGCAATCCTTTTTGTTGTGCCAGCTCTGCCAGCTCAGCAATATCAGAAGCATATTCGTGCAAACCATTGACAAGGTTAAAGCCATGGGCAAGAGCATTTTTTAATTCACTACGAAGCTCAGAAGGAATAACACCTCCTTTAGTAGCAACACCAACGATGCAGTAGTCAGCTTTATAAGACGAAGCATAAAAGGCAGCCAACGATTCAAAGACGGGAATATTTCTGTGTTTACCATCCAACACACTACCAGCATCTTTGCCCGCACAGGGCTGGTCTATAACAGCAACGATATTAAATCTGTCAGTGCCGCGAATTAGTCCATGGGCCGTCTTGGCCTGGTTTGTATTAAGATAGCCACCAGTAATGATGACGGCGTTGTGCTTCATAAGAAAATTTGAAGGCCGAAAATTAAGATTATAAAATGAGTTTTTAAGAATCTGTAGTTCTATTATTTAAAAGGTATTGTTAATAGTAGACGGATTAGCAAAGTTATTTTTTGTCTCAGGCTACCAGGATGCTCAAAGCTTCGTCTGGAGTTAAAACTGTAATTTTGCTGTTTTTATAATCCTTAACGTTCCGGGTTACAATAGCTGCAATAGTTTTATTTGAAATGGCGGTATGGTATTGTATAGAATCTTCAAAATCTTTGAAATCAGAATGTAACGATTTGGATATAACTTGTTTTGTAACATCTAATGTCTCGACTAAACTTTCCAGATCCTTAAGTAGTGCAATTATCTCCTTCGGAGCACAGTGCTTTCTGATTACGTAATGAATGTGTGAATAAGATAAAGCAGATGTAAATATTTTGATTTTCTTTTTATCTGCGTAATCAAAAATTTTTGAAGCAGCTTCTGAAAATGGCTTTCGATCAATAAGGAGGTCAATGATTACATTGGTGTCAAGAAAAAGATTTTTCATTTATTATGCTTCTTTTGTATTTCTTCTTCTAAGGCCTTTTTGTAGTCAAAATCTTTTGGAAGCTTTACGGACCCTACCAATCTTTTAACTCTGGGTGATAATTCTTCGGATGGCTTGTCTTTGCTTGCTAGTGTCTTTAAATAATTTTCAACCAGATCAGAAAGGCTACGACCTTTTTTTTGAGCATAAGATTTTGCTGTTTTTATAACTTTTTCCTCTATAGTAAGGGTTAATTTAGTCGTCATACTACACGTGCTTTATTTGCACAAATATACGTGTGTTATGTTGGTTTTTCAAAGGTTTTTTGACAGTGTTCCTAATCCAAAAAAGGATTGGTTCCATATTTTATTCCAGCAATGATGAAAAGATTCTTTAAGATCTCAAATTTTTCAGGACAGAAAGCAGAAATGTTGAACTCTATGGGGTTGAACTTTATATATTATAAACTATACATTAATATAGCGGTTGTTTTTGACTCATTACATAATGACAATTGAAAACTTCAACCACACCATAGATCATTGGATAAAAGAATTAGAGCGCTATACTTTTATTCAATTGTGTGCTAAGCCGTCTCCCACTAGTTGGTCGCTTGGGCAGATGTATCGGCATCTCATTGACGATGCTAACTTTTATGTAGAGCAGATAAAAATGTGTGTAGTGAATAATGACCACGCAAACGAAGAAGCAACGGCTCATGGTAAAGCAATGCTTTATAATAATGATTTTCCCAATGAAGTCATTGAAGGATCA
>DATCRE010000388.1:0-7053 GCA_036569145.1 Cyclobacteriaceae bacterium | reverse complement strand
AGCTTCATAGAGAAATGGTTTATTCATTCCTCTAACGAAATCTACAGTATGAGGTTAATCTAATGGAACATTAACATGTCGTTCGGCATGATAGGAAGAACGGACCAGTGGTCCGGCCTCAACATATTTAAGACCTCGCTTTATTCCTTCTTCTCTATACATATCAAAAGTTTCCGGGCGGATAAATTCGGCAACTTCAAGATGCATTTTAGTTGGCTGTAAATACTGGCCTAATGTTAAGATGAGCAATCCGTTTTGGGCGAGATCATCCATGGCTTTGAAAACTTCTTCCTTTGTTTCTCCGAGACCAAGCATGATACCAGATTTGGTTCGCATGCCGGCTTCGCGTATTCTTTTTATCTGTTCAAGGCTGCGTTCATATTTTGCCTGGGGGCGCACCATTCTGTAAAGTCTACCCACTGTCTCCATGTTGTGGCTTACTACCTCCTGCTTGCCTTCTATCATTCGATAAAGAGCATCCCAGTTTCCCTTAGTATCAGGTATAAGGGTTTCAATCGTAGTCTCAGGGCTTACCTTTTTCGTTTCAACAACGGTCTGATACCATACTTCTGCACCTCTGTCTTTAAGCTCATCACGATTAACGGATGTGATAACAGCGTGCTTAACGCCCATCAACTTAATAGCTTCAGCAACACGTTTGGGCTCATCAAGATCATACTCTGTTGGTCTGCCTGTTGCTACAGCACAAAACGTGCAGCTGCGGGTACAAACATTACCCAAAATCATAAAGGTGGCAGTGCCAGCTCCCCAGCATTCACCCATGTTAGGGCAATTGCCACTCTCACAAATCGTATGAAGTTTATATTGATCTACCAGTTTTCGAACTTTGGCATATTCCGGCCCCACAGGCAACTTCACCCGCAACCAATCTGGTTTGCGTTTGCGCGTTTCTTCTTTTGATATAACAGGTAGTTCAATCATTTTACTGTCGATTAAGGTATTAATGGCGACAACAATTTATTATTAGCCAATGGCGGCTAATAATTAACACTTCACTTGCCAATAAGTTCCTTGTATTGGGCAGCAGTCAACAGGCCATCGGCAGAACCTTTAACTTCAACCTTTATCATCCAACCATCGCCGTAAGGATCTTCATTTACTTTTTCAGGGCTGCCATCCAGTATCGGATTTACCTCTAACACTTTGCCTGAAATAGGCATATAAAGGTCAGAAACAGTTTTAACGGCTTCTACTGTTCCAAATATTTCGTGCTCTTTAACTTCCTGACCTACACTGTTGATGTCGACATAAACAATATCACCCAATTCACTTTGAGCAAAGTCGGTGATGCCAACCAGTGCTGTATTTCCATCAATTTTTACCCATTCGTGGTCTTTTGTGTACTTCAATCCGTCAGGAATATTCATAGTTTAGTGCTTTTAAAAGTCGCCCAAAAATAAGGGGATTTTTCGAAATCTTAAGCCAATATTTTACCTGAACAAATAAAGTAATCAGGCATTATTGCGAGAGACTAAACCTGATCTGGATACCAAATCGTGTTGACGTTCGCCTGTAGTTATTAGAAACTTTGGGGTCGTTGATGGTGCGCTCAAAGTAGGCCTGGATGTTGAGCTTCTGATTCACAACATAGCTAATGTTGGGTTTGATCTGGATATTTGTATTACCGCTCGTTATAGTATTTAGCTCCTTAACTTTTCGCTGGATAGTAAGGTTATCAGAGAGGCTTAAATTCAACCTGAACGTTACATCGTTTTTCAAAATGATAGTTTCTCCCTGTGCTTTGAAAGGAAGCTTTACATTGTTTTTGGTGAGACCAAATTCAACTGACACATCTTTGCTATTAATTTCAGTTATCTGTGCGTTTGATATGTTCAAAGCAAGATCTCTTTTCTTCTTGTATTGAAAACTACCCGTGAGTCTGTTCTTGCTGCGCACATTAACACCGAAGAGTGGAGAGAATTGTTCTGAAAGAAATACCTGACCTAATACATAGATGGGAACATATTTACCATCGATGTCGCGACCAAAAATTCCATCGTTATAATCTTCAATAGGAACGTTAATGCCAATGAGATTGGACTGATCATATTGCAATGAATTAGAATAATTAGACACTGAGTACGATGATGAGTACGAATGCGAAAGTGTTATAGACTGGAATGCATCTTTAAACATATCAAGCTTCGTGAGTCCTGTATAATCAAGACGCCAGTTTGGCAGTGGAATTTTTGGGAAGGAGCTCAGGCTGGCTCTGCTGGCATTTTTACCTGTGTAGGTTGTGATGAAAGCTGCTACAGCAACATCTTGTGATGTTCCTTCCAGGTCGGCACTGCCACTCTTGACGCCTAACCTGGTTTTTAGGATGGCCAGATTGTTTTCAAACTTGTGAAATACTTTTGAGTCTTTATCATTATTGGTTTTATCGAATGCCGTCCTTATCGTGATAAAAGAAATTTTATAGCTACCGGTTCTGCTTGGATTTAAGGAAGCCCATCCACCATTATCAAATCGGAAAATTTCCTGGTACGCTGTAGTGTTTTCTTTGTGAATGTTGAGCTGGATTTTCACATCAGGAGAAATCTCAACGTTACCTTTTATATCCAGCGTTTTGTTCTGGAATTGTGTAAATGGATTTGTTAACTCGGCTGCCTGTGTGAGCCAGCCGTTTCGTGCTGCACGCTGACGGATGGATGGATCCTGACTTCCGAGAATAAAGCCCCAGCCTGGCGCATTATAATTCTCATCCATACCAAATCGTTTAGGACTAGGATCAAAACCTGGCAGGATAGTTCCCTCACTTAACGTGTATGACGCATTGATTGAGCGTAATGCCATGAGCAACCGGAAGAAACCTTTCATTAGCGAAGGCATCTGCCATGTTGTATCAACTGGTACTTTAGCACGCTCACCCGGCTTTAATGGTTTGATCGGCTTGGGCGGTGTATTCAGTTCTTTTAAGAATTTTATTTTATTATACAGCTTAGTAAGATCAATCTTTCCGGTAGCGTTGTTGTCGCGCGTGTTTTGTATGATGTTTCCGAAATTCAGACTGGTGGCCGTATCGTATTTAGGCCCAGCCTTCCATGCATAACTGGCTTGATACCTATACTCGGCGCCGAGGAAATCGGTAAGCGGCAGTTTATCAAGTGGAAGCATATAGTTAATCGTGAAATTCTGGTTGTAGGCTTTCATCCGCCCAAACTTTTTCAGATTGGTGATAACCACGTTTCTTTTTTCAGGTGTGTCAATGTCACCGTCAGGTTCATCGATGATGGCGTTGGCCAGTGCTGATACTTCAAGAGAAAGGCTTTTGGTCAGATTCCATCGGACGTTATATGTTCTGTTGAAAGTAAAATACTTCATGTAGTTTGACTTTTGAGCAGTGCCCAGCTCACCCAGTGTAGTGCCTGCCGTTCGGTATGTTTTCTTGTTGAAAGATCGTTCAAGATCACCACGGACACCAATAGATGCGGGCATCAAACTAAAGTTGAAATCTTTAATAAGCTTCAGCCACGGCGATTTGAGGAACTTGAAATCTTTAAAAGGTTCTATGCCGCTTCCTTTAGTGGAGTAGGTGTAAGCAACCGATCCCTTATGTTCTTTCTGCAATGCTTCTTTGATGGAGTAATTCGATTGAATAGCATCACGATAAGAATAACTAAAGGCCAGGTTTTCTATATCGTAAATATGTGTTACGGCGTCGGGTTTGACTTTTGTCTTTCGTACGTTAACAAAGTTTATACTTCGTTGCGTGGTCTGATCCTGAATGAGCTTTTTAAAATCCGCTCGTTGCTGATCTGTTGAAAATCGTTGCAACGCTACACCCAGTTTGGTGTCGGGGTTTGCAGGATCATAGTTGGGATTGATAATGTTTTTTCCATAACTCACATACATGGGTAGTTTGATGCCAGTGTTGCCAGGCAAGAGTTTGTCGAGGTTTACATTGGCAGAAAGATCATAATGCGTTGTTTCTTCGCGCGATCGTTCACTGATTTTTGAACTCACTCCACCAAAACCAAACGTTGTATAACGTAACGTTCCATTGAGCGTGGCAAAGTCTGCGAGCTTTACATTCAAAGAAGAATTCATGGCCCAGCCTGCCGTTCGGTTAAATTCTGTTACGCGCAGCTCGTTTGCCCATACACAAGCCGTTATATTTTGTGGATTGCTACTACTGGTTGGATTGCGCACACCAATAATCATTAATCGTATTGCGCTTAAGTCAGGCCTACCGGCCACACGAATAAAATGATGATCTCCTATTTTTCTGGGTCCTGTTTGTGGATAAGGTATGTTCAGTGCGGCACCTTCACGGTCTCGATCTGCTTTAAGTTCGTAAAGATCTTTCAGGCTTATGCTGATGTTATTCTCTTCGGGCCATACCTCATACTTATCCGGATTGTTCGGATTGCTAACGTGACTTATTTTTAATGGCACTTGTATTTCGTAATAGTTCTGATCGGCATCAGTACCCAAACGTAGCATGCCATAAAGCTCACCATCTTTAGCGTTCTTACTGTCGGCATGGAAATACATTTTTACACGACCGTAATTGAAAATGTCTAAGGTTACGTTTTTGTAAATGGCACGTGCATCACCATCCTGTAATTCATCAACACAAATCTGTACAGACTGTTCATTCACCTGGCGATAAATGGTGGACGTATTATCACGATCGCGAACAACACCAGGAGGAATAACATAAGGCGACTTTACTCCATTTGGATCAGCCTGTGCATTCTCTTCGAGATTTACTACTGATAAAGTAAAGTCATCTTGTTTTGGTTCAGGATATTCATAGAGACCTCCGTCGTGGAGCTTTCCTAAATTCTGAAGCCACTTGCTGCCTACCATTCTGAAGTTGGCCATTCTGAGTACAACGGGTTCTTTCCATCCTGTTAAAATCATACGGGCATACTTGATGGATTTGAATCCTTCCAGGTTTCCATATTGACTTTCAAAATCACGTATGGGTATACGGTATAAATACCAGGTTACGTTTTGTTTTAGCTTCTGATCGCCGTTACCATCTGTTGTTACCTGGTCTACAATGTATTTCTTGCCTGTTGCAAGTTGCCCTTTTCTTAGATCGATCTGGTATTCATAATACTCTTCCAGTTCACTCAAGGTGTTATCGGCATTTATATCTTCGTTATCTGGTATGGTGCTACCTGATGGAGTGATAAGATCGGTCGCGGTTATAATGGGCGTGTTGCCATCTTGTCCGTTAACATTTTTATAGCGACCTAGTATCCCTACTTTATCTCGGTCAAGTTCACTGCCCAGGTAGTATCTGAAGTTATCGGCAGAGGGGTCATCTTTTACAGCGTCGGGCATAGAGCCCCCAAAGAGTCCACCTTCTGTTTCATCGGGCAATCCATCAAAGCCAACGTCCTGATTTTTACGCGCTGTTGCAGAAGCGTTATCAAAAGCCCCCAATACAAATTGTTGCGTCGTGACATAGCCCCAGTTATTTTGCTGAGCGCCACTCACTACATCACCAAAATTGGGAATTCCATTTGCAGGCAAACCATTTTCAAAAGCTTGCCGCGAATCACGCGCTACGTCTTCTGATATTGAGCCTAATTGAAATATGAGCTTTCCCCCAGTTGTATTATTCGAATCAAATTTTCCATCATATATCTTACCATACTGACCATCGATGAAAGGATCAAGCAACCAGAATTCAACGTATTCAATATTGGCTTTGTCAAAATCTACTTCTGTGCGGATTGCCGTTGTTATGCCGGCCCAGTTCTTTTCAGGAGAAGGTAGTTTAACATCATTCGTTGTATTATCAATTATTAAATCATGTCTATAGTTGTAAGGTCCTCGTTCGCTTGGATAATATGCCAGGTCAAGAACTTGTTCAAAGAAATTGCCCTGTGTGCGGTTTTTGTTTTTAAATATTTCCTGTGGTCCTACCTGGCGTGTGTAGTGATTGTCTTCTGTTTCTGCTGATGTAATGTTGCTCGGCCTGAACTGACCACCTGTTCTGTAAAATACGTTGTCAATGGTGTACCATGCAAGCTTTGCCCGTTGATATCCGGCACTGATAAGCGTGTCTTTAGAACCATATCGGTCATCGGCTGTTTTAGGTATCGACGAAAGTTTCCAGATGGTAGGGGAGAGTAGTGAATAGGGTGTTGCTGTGTTTTCAAAATCATCAATGTAACCAGTGCCTTGTCCGTCAATAACATTTGATGTGCCTGGAATAAGCTGGGCAAATTCTCCATTGAAATTTACGGTTGAGACTTCTTTGGTTTGAAGGAATGGGAGCGCATCTACTATTTTGGTAAGAATGCGACTGTTCTTATGCATATTAAAATCAAGACCATATTGAATGTTACGGGCAGGCTCAGTGCCTACAGCGTTACGACTAACGAGCGGTCTTTCATTGTAGTAAAGTAAGGTTGATCCAAGATTGATATCGTCATTAAGTTTATAATCAAGCCGTGTACCCAGCAGTGATCTGGTCTGAAATGAAAAGGGATCTGCCTGTTCATATTGAACGCTGATGTTTTTACCAGAACTTAAGATACTTTCATTCAGCATTGTTACCTGGCCAAAAGTATAGTCGACAGTGTAATCAGTTCCTTCAACAAGAGCTACACCTCCGGCGAAAACTTTCACAGAGCCTTGTGATACACCAAAGCCGGGGATACTAATTACCTTGGATGAGCCTGCACTATAAAGTCCTGTAAGGAAGAATTTATTTTTTGTGGCATATCGTTCAGCATCTGCTTTGGTACTTCGATAGAGTGTATCGTATACATATTTTTGAACAAGCGCGACTTCATCTTCTTTGCCTTTAAAGGCCGCGCGCAGGGCTGTGTTAAGAGGTTCGAGATATGGAAACATAATTAACCCTGCTGCTGAGTTAATGGTAATACCTTCAACGTAATCGAAGTTTCCATCAGGCTGTGGATCGTTCACAGGATTTAATTTATCAAGTCCCATAATTTCTATGAGTTGCCTGTCGGAGAGTGAGGGTTCCTGTAGCTGAGGGTTATCAATACCTGAATTATCATCGCGATAGATAACACGTAGCTGGAATCCATCTTTTGTAAG
>DATCRE010000387.1:0-3502 GCA_036569145.1 Cyclobacteriaceae bacterium | reverse complement strand
CGCTGATTGAACAACACAACGCTAAAGTATATGGTAAAGCATCGGTAGGTGCACCGCCCATGTCGGTTCCACACATTGATACGCGTTTGATTGATGGGAAGAAAGAATTACTCTTCGGTCCGTTTGCAGGCTTCTCGATGAGATTCCTTAAAACCGGTTCACGCCTGGACCTGGCCAAGTCATTTCGTATCGACAACGTATTGCCGATGGTATCTGCCGGGCTGAGAAATGTTCCGCTCACGAAATACCTTATTGAACAGGTAAGGCTTTCGCATAAAGATCGGGTAGAAGCCTTAAAAGAATATGTGCCCACTGCAAAACTGGTTGATTGGGAATTGAAGCAAGCGGGGCAACGCGTACAGGTAATAAAAAAAGATCATGGTGTAAAAGGCAAGCTTGAGTTTGGAACGGAAGCCGTAGTGGCAGCCGATGGAAGTGTAGCTGCGCTACTTGGTGCTTCACCGGGTGCATCTACAGCAGCGTCTATTATGTTCAGCATTTTGCCGAAGTGTTTCAAAAAAGAAAGCAAGTCGGACGCGTGGCAGGCGAAGTTAAAGGAAATGTCTCCGTCGTTTGGTGTAATGCTTGCTAAAGAAGAAGCTTTGTTAAATGCTAGTCGTAAAAGAACTGGTAAAGTTCTCGGGTTGGAGTAACGCTGGCTATTTGCTTTTGAAGAGTTGAGCTAGGCCACAATGATAGACCTAGTTTTGTCCGATAGTTCTCGCTACCGGAAGTGAACTTTCTTCTTGTATTTCAAATAGTGCTGCGAGACGTGGCAATGACTCACGGTTCGTCAACTCTTTATCTGATTTAAACTCAGCATCTAACGCTTCATGGAATTGCAAATCACCAGCAAATGCATGCTTCAGATTTTTGAGTGTAAGTTTCTGAACTTTACCCATACCTCTGCTGAAATAATACAGCGATCCAAGCTGGTACAAATGTGTTTCTCCTGCGGGATTTAACACCAGGTAGCGCGTATTACCAACCTTTCGATATGTAGGATTAGTAGAATCTTTGGAGTTCGAAGATTCATTTATTATGGTGCCCGCTGAAGCATACATCATGTTTGGATTGACAAAAGCCGGACTTGTTTCTTTCAATCCACTGGTGGATTGTGATTTTACCATTGCACTTATGCTGAAAAGAAAAGCGAAGGTTATTGCAGTTTTTGTCTTCATAATAATAAGTCTTAAGTGGCTTTCACTTCTACTGCTAATACAATGCCAGTGGGATGCAATGCGTTTTTGAATTCAATAGCAATATTTATATATGGTATTTATTCCATATTGGGAAAAAACAGTCTCAATGAATACACGAGACTCTGAAATGTCTAAGACAGAAAGAAAGTATTGTTTTAATTTTTACCACGTCAGCGGACGCAGACAAAGTTTGTGTCTAAGCCTTAAACAAGCTGAGCTAGTGGGTGAACTTTATAAGCATTGAAATAAAATCTTATTGATTAAAAAAAGTGTTCTATATTTCTGCCTTATAAAAGACCAGATTTATGATTATTTATGGCACAGGTGAAAAGAAATTAACAACATCAACATCTCATCACCAGGCAGCAGCTGCCTGTCCGCAATGCGGAGAACGCGCTGTTACTTTTCATTTCTTCAAAAAATACTTTCACCTTTTCTGGTTGCCTATATTTCCCATTGGTTCGCGGCAAGTGGCGTATTGTGAAAAATGCAACATCTCTTACCAGGAAAGCATTCCGGCATCGCTGCGAATGGATCTGGAGAATGCTAAAAGCACTGCATCAAAAGGTTACTATCTCTATTCCGGATTGGCGTTGATCATACTTGCCATCTCATATTTTGTTTTTATTGACGACGGTTCTGAAACGTATTACTATCCATCGAAAAAGAAACAAGCCGTGGGTAGAATGGTGAATGGAAAAAATGAAGGTAAATGGACGTATTGGTATGAAAGCGGGGCATTGCAAGGTGAGCAATATTATAAAGATGGAAAGGAAGATAGCGTCTGGACCTGGTATGACGAAAATGGAAACAAAACAAAAATAGGCCATTATAAAAAAGGTGTCAGCCATGGTCTCTGGACTTTTTATTATCCTTCAGGAAAATTGAAGGAAGAAGATATGTTTGTTGAGAACAGACTTCATGGATTGGCGATCGCATATTATGAAAATGGAAAGAAATATTCTGAGACGAATTACGACCGTGATCTGGCACATGGATCTTACAAAGACTGGTATGACAATGGCAATATCATGACAGAAGGAGCGTTCGACAAAAATGTTAAGGTAGGCACATGGAAGACTTATACCATAGATGGTAAACCGTTGTCGGTATCTGTCGCAAAAGACTCACTACTTCTTGTCATGTCTATCTGGGATGAACAAGGCAAACAAACGGTAAAAGATGGTACTGGAATAATTACTTACTACTTCGATAACAAGTTGAAGAGCGAAGAGGGAGGAGTTAAGGATGGTCTTTTCGAGGGTCTTCACACAGCCTGGTACGCCAATGGCAAACTGAAAGCAGAGCGGAATTATAAAAAAGGTTCTTTCACACTACTAAATAGCTGGAACAGTAAAGGTGAAAAGGAAGTAACGGACGGTACAGGCTATTATAGAAGTTATGATGAACAGGACAGTGTGGTGGAAGAGTGTCCATACAAAAATGGGAAGAAGAATGGGTTGTATATAACTCGTTCGACTGAACATGTTGTATTGGCTCGAATAAATTATGTTGATGACAAAATGTATGGATCATACAAATCTTATTATGATACCGGTGAACTTCGTTCTGAAGGGGAGTGCAAAAAAGATTTGTCAGAAGGCCGCTGGATATGGTATCATCAAAATGGTCAACGGGAGGCTGTTGTTGAATATGTGCATGGTCTCAAAGAAGGCGAGGAAACGTTCTGGTCAGAGCAGGGTGATCCAATTAAAAGTGAATACTACAAGGCAGGTAAGCTGATTAGAGAAGAATTGTATGCAGATGTAAAGAAATAATCTTTGTCCAGGTATTTGCTATCAGAAAGAGTGTACTGATTTTGTTTACAAGTTATCGCAGTACATACTCTTCATTTTTGTGATAACGTTGCTTGTCACTTTCGGCTAATGACAAACATCTAGCATAAGCTTGTTCAAGCATCTCGCTTGGACACAAACTTTGTCAGCGTCCGCTGACGTTTTAAATTTAGACAACGCTATTACTTTGCAAACAGCGCCTGTCCTTCAAAAACTATTCCTGGCCAGCCATGGATCATGAATTGCCTGATGTTCTGATGATCTGTGCCATCGGGAGTTTTTAATACCGATTGATAATGCTCTGCAAATAAATAAAGGGTATCTGTTTTGTCTAGCTTATTTAACTTCGCGAAAGTAAAAACCTTTGCGCTTCCCTGATTTTGGTTTGCTTCATTGTGGAGCGCTCCATTTTTAAAGGCCGTTGGCTGATGGTTATAATACGTTTCTATAAACTCAATCACCTCTTTAAAAGACAATGCGTTGTCTTTTAGCTTTTTCAATAGA
>DATCRE010000386.1:0-7374 GCA_036569145.1 Cyclobacteriaceae bacterium | reverse complement strand
GAATTAACCTCCACTTTTTGATTTTTACCATCAACTAAAAACAATGGAAAGATCAAATCGTCTGTAGTCACTTTTGTTTCTTCAACCAGCGCACGTATAGCTTCACTCTTTCTGTTTCTTCGGGGTCTGCGGATCAACTCTGACATGTGTTAATTATTAATGTTAAGATAGGCGGTAAATTTAGCGTATCCATTGATTCAAAAAAATAAGATCTCAATAAACAAATAATGAAGCGCGAGAACCCAGATCAGATTTCTACGTTGAGAAGCTAGTAATGCGAAACCCTAAAAATGCAATCCGCAAAATCAGTTGGCTTGTACTGATTCTTTTCCTTCTCATAAACATCGTAGCATTCATTCATGCTTACACCTTCACCCACTTTTCCAATAAGCATTCAAAACGCACTAAAGATCCTGCTGCCTTAAGTTTTACGGACAAACTCCATGTTCTTGCTTTTGGAATTGATAACCCCAGACCCAGCCTAAAATCAAAACCATCGCAACCTTTTGAACAGGTGATCATCAAAGGAGATGTTTCATTAGGTTGTTGGAGTATCAAAGCTCTTAATCCAAAGGGTACAGTGATCATGTTTCATGGCTATGCAGGAGAGAAATCATCTTTACTGGGACGTTCGGAAAAGTTTTTAACACTCGGCTATAATGTATTGCTTGTCGATTTTGAAGGCTCTGGTGATTCTGAAGGAAACTCAACATCGGTAGGTTACTCAGAGGCAAGTCAGGTAAAACAATGTTATGATTATGTATTGAGTATAGGTGAACAAAACATTTATCTCTTTGGCACCTCCATGGGTTCAGTTGCTATAGTAAAAGCTTTTCAGGATTTTAAACTTAGTTCTCGTGGTATCATCGTAGAATGTCCTTTTGGCTCTCTGTATAAAACAGTTTGTGCACGTTTTAAAATCATGGGAGTTCCTGCTTTTCCAATGGCGGCGCTGCTCACTTTCTGGGGTGGTATTCAACACGGATACTGGGCCTTCTCACACAACCCTATCGAATATGCCAAATCAGTAAGTTGTCCGGTGTTGCTTTTGTTTGGCGAAAAAGATAATCGCGTTAGCAGAGAAGAGATTGATAAGATTTATACTAATCTTCAAGGAAATAAAATTTTGAAAACTTATGTAACAGAAGGGCATGACGTTTTTACAAATAACACTACGAAATGGAATGGTGATGTTAAAGAATTTTTAACCAACTTACACTAATCAAATATTATGACAAGAACTAGCGTCTTGGGTTATTCATATATCTTTGTAAAATCCTTGTCTTAAAATTACAATACATTTGAAATACAATTTTTTAATCTCTACCCTGGTTAGCGTACTCTTTCTATTGTTAGGTCAATCCTATTCAGCATGGGCTCAAACCAAATTTGAGGTTGATGATACCGTTCCAATCGAAACGATAGTTAAATCTCTGGAAGGCCCCAATGTTGAAATCTCAAACATTACACATAGTGGTCATACAGCCAAAAAACCTGTTGGCTCTTTTAATGATGTTCTTCACTTACTTGACTTTTCAAAAGGTTTAATCATGACAACGGGTAGCGCCAAGCTTGCCATTGGCCCAAATAACTCTTCAAACAAAGGAGCCGGAGATAGTGGCACAACATCCGACTCTGATCCTGATCTGGAAACTGTAGTGCCGGGTGAAGTACTATACGATCTTGTAGTTATAGAATTTGATGTACGTGTTAGCAACAGCGTATTGTCATTCAATTACATTTTTGGTTCTGAAGAGTATCCTGAATATGAGCGCCAGTACAATGATGTTTTTGGATTCTTTATTTCTGGTCCCGGTATAACGGGCGTTAAAAATCTGGCTACGATTAATGGTAACACACCTGTCTCCGTTAAATCAATCAACTCCAAAAAGAATACTGATTACTTTGTTTCTAATGGTGGTGGAGATAATCCTGCGCATGATTTCTATTTACAATATGATGGCTACACAAAAAAGCTAACGGCAAAAACAGAAGTGATTCCGTGTGAAACCTATCACATAAAGCTAGCCATTGCCGATGCACGTGATGACATTTTAGATTCGGGAGTGCTCATAGAGCAAGGTAGTTTTACAGGCACCAGCAAGCTGAATATTGACGTTGCCTTTGAACACGAAGGTATTGACTATGCTGTGGAAGGTTGTAACAAAGGCTATTTCATTGTAAAGAAAAATCCGGAGTGGATTGATCCGTCATCAAGCTTTGAATATGAATTCAGTTTGTCTGGAACCGCTGTTAATGGTGATGACTACACGCTTATTCCAGGTAATACATTTACCATACCTGCCAATGAGGAGAGTGTGAAGATGGAAATCAATGCGTTGATGGATGGAATTCCTGAAGGGATTGAAAATGTAATACTAAACATTATATTAAAGTGCAATGGAAGCACCATTGCAGCAGCCTCTGCACAAATGGATATACGTGATGAAATTGAATTTCCAATCAACAGTACAGTGTGTAAAGATATTCTCATGCCCATTAACACACCTGCCGATCCTCGATGGACTTTTGTTTGGGATGCCAACGCTGCATTGAGCTGTACGGCTTGCAGTTCTCCCAATGTGCAATTATCAAGCGATGCAGATTTTGGTGTTCATGTAAAAGATAACGTATCAACTTGTGAGACAAATACAGTTGCACACATTGTTGTACAAAATCCAAAAGCAAAATTTGATTATTCCACTGATCCGAATTACCCTACTAATGAGATCAGTTTTAAAAATCTTTCACTTCACGCTGACGGATATCTCTGGGATTTTGGTGATGGACAAAGCTCCTCTGATGCAAATCCTGAACATGTTTATGCTGTAGAAGGCAGAGAACTTGTTTCCTTTACAGTAACTTTAACAGCAAGTTCATTTAATGGACTGTGCAAAGATACTTACGATACTATTGTTGTTATTGAACCACTCTTTATCCCCAATGTAATTACACCTAATATATCCAACCAGAAATTTTCTCCACTCGGAATTAAAAAAGGTTTTTGGAGAATTACTATTTACAATCGATGGGGCAGACAGGTTTATTCATCGTTGCATTATAATAAGGATTGGGGTGGTGAAGATGTTTCAATGGGTGTTTATTATTACGAGTTAATCAATCCTCCGGGTGATCGAAAATATAAAGGCTGGATACAAGTTTTAAAATGAAAATGCGAATTACTGTTCTAATCTTATTTGCTTGTGTTGTTTTCACCAACATTCGTGCGCAGATAAACAAACAAAAAATAAAACGTGACCCATCACCAGAATGGTTGATCAATGAAATTTATGCTTCGGATGATGATAAACGTTTTGGACTTTTCTTAGAAGTGCAAAGTAAGACGAAAAAGAAAATCTCTTCCAACTTGTTCGCCAGTGTGGAAAGAGATTATCCGTGGCAATTCAAGTTAAAATCAAGAACAGATTACAATCCCGATATTCGAAAGAAAGGCTATAACGCGGTGAAGATTTCAGCCGTAAGAATGCGAGCGCGTACCATTAAATTGTATAACAGACCTGATTCAATTTTTTTATTCAGACGCATTAATGATCAGTTTTTACTGGAGGATGCATTTCCTATTTTGTGGAATGATTCTTTATCGATAGGACGTTGTGATGGAAAGATCTGCAAATTTAATATACCAACACCAGGTCGTCCGAATAAGAATGTTGAGCCCTGGCAATACATGCCCCGTAAGTTCTATCGCGTATCTATATTGGGAGGAGGCAGCACAGCCAACAATACTGGTTTTGCTCATACAGGATATTACCCTGCCTATGGAGTAAAAGTTCAAAAGGTGGTGAATCGTCGTTTATATTATTTAACTACGATGGCTTCTATTTTTCAGCAAGGTTATTCCTTCAATCAAACGGAAACATTTCCAACATCAACACGCAAGGTTAATGGTCATTATTCAGGCTTTCAGTTTTATGTTGGTAAAGAGGCAGGCGTTTTTGTTACTCCGCGCTTTGATCTAACGGCAGGCGCTGCCATTGTTTTATATACTTACGCGCACCAGGTTTACGATGAAACATTTATCATAAACTCAACTACCGAAACAACAAAGCATGACGTTTCTATTGAAAATTATCAATTACCGGTAATGTGTTTTAATTTTGGTTTAAACTATCAGCTAACGCCAATCTATCGCATTGAATTATTCTCTAATCTTGTTTTCCGAACATATCAGAAAAATGAAACTATTTATTACCGAAGCTTAAGCATTGGTCTTTCCAGAAGCTTACGAATAAAAGGAAGAGGTTATCGTGAACCTTTACTAAGCTGGTAATATCGATTTATCAAAAGCCTTATCTAACTTCTTAAAACCTTATTAGCAGGTAAAAATATTTTTTAGATGACGTATGGAATTTGTGCAGGGCCTGCATCTTAAGCCTAAACAAATCATAATCATCATGAAAAATATACTATGGATCATCACGGCAGCACTGATTTTCTCAGTAGGATTCGTCTCTCCTGAAAGTCGGGTTATCACCGGGCACGTCACATCTTCGGACGATGGAAATGCGATACCTGGCGTTAATGTTTTAGTTAAGGGAACTACCATTGGCACGGTTACAAATGCAAAAGGTTATTACAGCATAACTGTTCCTGCAGCCAACAAGCAACTGGTTTTTTCTTTTATAGGATATGTAACGAAGGAAATTTCCATTGGCACTAAATTGGTAATTGATGTATCACTCGCGGCAGATACTCAATCATTGCAAGAAGTAGTCGTCACGGGTTATAGCACTGCTGACGCCGAGTACGAACCCGCTTCTGTTCAACGCTCTCCAGGAAAGCTTAAACGTGCTGATGCCAAACTAGCGTACAGTCAACAACCTTACCCAACGCAACCCCAGCAGCAACCTGATTACAACACAGAGGAGTATGATATTGTGAATGAAAATATTTTTCAGGAAGCATTAAAAAATCCACTCTCAACTTTTTCTATTGATGTTGATGCGGCATCGTACAGCAACGTAAGACGATTTATCAATAATGGACAACGCCCACCTAAAGATGCAGTGCGCATTGAAGAAATGGTCAACTACTTTCATTATGATTATGACCAGCCAAAAAATGATGATCCATTTTCGATCAATACAGAAATCTCAGTTGCTCCCTGGAACAAAAAACATAAACTTGTTCACATCGGGTTACAAGGCAGAAAAATATCAACCGATAATTTACCTCCTTCCAATCTTGTTTTTCTGATTGATGTTTCTGGTTCCATGAGTGATGCCAATAAATTGCCGTTGTTAAAAGCTTCTTTCAAAATGCTGGTTGAACAATTACGTCCGCAAGATCATGTCGCTATTGTTGTCTATGCGGGTGCTGCAGGTCTTGTGTTAGAACCAACATCAGGCCATGAGAAAGAAAAAATTATTGATGCATTAAATAATCTACAAGCTGGTGGATCAACCGCTGGTGGTGCAGGTATCAACCTGGCGTATGCTGTGGCGAAAGAATATTTTAAGAAAGAAGGAAACAACCGCGTGATCTTAGCAACAGATGGTGATTTTAATGTTGGCGAATCAAGCGATGCTTCGATGGAAAGACTTATTGAAGAAAAACGCAATGATGGAATTTTCTTAACAGTGCTTGGCTTTGGTATGGGCAATTATAAAGATTCTAAAATGGAAACACTAGCCGATAAAGGAAATGGTAACTATGCTTACATTGATAACATTACCGAAGCTCATAAAGTATTTGTAAATGAATTTGGTGGAACGTTATTCACCATTGCCAAAGATGTAAAGTTACAAATCGAGTTCAATCCTGCTAAAGTAAAAGCATATCGTCTCATCGGTTATGAAAACAGAATGTTGAAGAGCGAAGACTTTAACAATGATAAAAAAGATGCTGGTGAAATAGGCTCAGGTCACACTGTTACAGCGTTGTATGAAATTATTCCGGTAGGTGTTGATAGTGAATTCTTAAAAATTGACGACTTGAAATATCAATCTCCAAAAATTGATCCTGTTGCCAGCAACTCTAATGAATTAATGACCGTAAAATTCCGCTACAAAAAACCTCAGGAAGATGTGAGCAAGTTAATTGTACATCCTCTTGTTGATGACAACATACCGCTTGAAAAAACTTCCTCCAATTTCAGATGGTCATCATCCGTAGCAGCGTTTGGTATGTTGCTGCGCGAGTCAGAATATGTGAAGGACTTTTCTTATGAGCAGGTTGCTCAACTTGCCCAAAGTGCAAAGGGTGAAGATAAAGAAGGTTATCGCATTGAGTTTATCAACATGGTAAAATCATTTGGAATTGTAGCCCGCAAATAATGTAAGAATACAAATCGTAAACATTCTGAAGCAATACTTCAGAATGTTTACCTTTTTACAAGGCGATAATTTTTAAAGCCACCAATCAAATTACCTTTTAAGAAGTTCTGTTCCAGAAATGTTAAGATGCGATACTTTAACTTTTCATGTTTAAGTGCTTTTCTATTGGCGGGTTTGTAAGCAGGATAAAGTTGATCGGCCCAATCGAATTTTCCGATCCAATCTTTTAAAACTATTGGCGAAGGTTCCTCGCGTCGGTTAAGCTTCGACAGATCACCATAATCAAAAATATCTGATGCATTTTTAAATCTCAACGCTGTAGCTTGTTCACCGCGATAGCACGTGTTATGATTTTTATTTTTCTTTTGCATCAATCTTGGTGGTCTCACAAAACCATAGTGATAAATGTATGCATCAACTAATGCCACCTGTAATTTAGTTGTGCCCTCCTTTGCATTGTAATTAAGCCCGTCAAAATTTGGAATTCTTCTGAATGATTGAGCATCGCGCCAGGAGTGAATTGTTTTATCGTTACGAATAATTCTGATTTCTTTCGGATACCATGCATGCGAAACAACGTAGTGATCGAAGTCTCCCCAAAAATGTCTGTAATGAAATAACAATCCATCAACTGAAAGATCTGAGAGCAACTCGGCACAGCGCTGTTTGATTGCAGGCAAATATTTTTCATGCACCACTTCATCACTCTGAATGTAAAAGAGCCAATCACCGGTACAATGTTCTTTAGCAATATCAGTCTGGTGCGCATACTCCATGCCTTGAGGATATTTCTGCAAGTCCCAAACCGTATGAATTATTTTGATTTTATCAGATTGAATGCTGAGGATTTCCTGTTCAGTGGTGTCATCTTCATCGCAATTGCCGAGCGCTACAACAAACTCATCTACCAGGGGCAATATCGATTCAATGGATGCCTTAATGGGATAAAATAGCTTTGTAGCATTGCGTACCATCGTAAATCCCGAAATCTTCATCTTGATAGAATTTTCTACAAGTATAAGATTTTATTAGGTGATCTCTTTGACGAGACAAGGGTCAGATCACCAAGAGTACAAAT
>DATCRE010000385.1:0-3125 GCA_036569145.1 Cyclobacteriaceae bacterium | reverse complement strand
AGCAGCCGAAGAAACTAAAATAGCGCTGACTAACGGAGAGTTTTATAATACGCCATTAGATTTTCTAGAACAAGGTTATACCATTCCAGTGCAGCGCAATCTCTTTGAAGAATCCATCCGGAATGAAGTTGATAAAATTTCAGCTTCTGCAGCGCAATGCATTCAGCTTGCCGGAATAGTAAATGATGATATTGAATTAGTGATTCTCACAGGAGGATCAACAGAAGTTCCATTAATCCAAACTGAATTCAAGAGGCTTTTCCCGAAAGCAGCTATAGCCGATGAAAATAAATTGTCAAGCGTTGGATTAGGTCTGGCTTACGATAGTCAGAATAAGTTCAGGTAACATACATTTCTTTGCTATTCATCATTGGTCAATAGACAATAGTTAAGATTCCCAGTTCAATGTTCAAAGTTCCATGTTGCTTGCGCCAGCCAACCTTGAACTTTGAACCTTGAACTATTAAGTTAATAGTCATTGGGATTGTTAACCAATTACAATTCACCAATAACTATATTCGACCATAGACCGCGGACTATGGACTATTAACTGATAACTATCTACATTCTATTCCAGAATGGAGGAGGCTCAATGCCAAGCGCTCTCAGGTATACATATCCCTGGCCGCGATGATGTATTTCATTATCGACAAAATATAAAAGTGTTCCATAGATAGGACCTTCATATTGGCCGAACGCTACATCATTTTCAAGAAATCGTTGCGCTGGTATTTGTGGCCATAAGGTGTTAATCTTTTCAGTCACTTCATCCCATTGTTGCAGAATTTCCTTCTTTGTTTGTGCTGCAGGTGAATAATCGAATCTATCCCATTTACCAGTAAGAATACCATCAATACCAGGTGAGCTCATTCTGATTATTTCAGTGGCAAGCTCAGCAAAAGGTCGCATGCCTCCCACGGCGAAGTTGAACAGCTTGTCTTCAGGAAAGGCTTCGATGATGCGACGTGTTACACGGCGGTGTCCTTGCCAATGGTTTAAAAATGCTTCAGGCGTGATTACAGGTGACAGTGTTGTTTCTTGCATGACGTTGGTTTTCATAAGTGGAGTTGTTTAGTTGCTGATTAATTTGTTTTAATATGACAAAGAAAATAGCAGCCTATGACAACCCTATGTCAGCATTGTTGGGCCAATTGAAAAATATTTTCACGAAACCAATATTTCAATATCTGCCAGTGTATGGTGTGATATTTTTTTATTTTTCTATTTTAGATACTATAATGATCAGACGACAGTTTTTAAAAGGCTTATCGGCTACAGGTCTTGGTGGCTTTATAAATATTGGTAACACAAAGGCAGAAGCGCATGAGGTGAAACCAATATCTGATCGGGAGTATTGGGTTGACATGCTTATTAAAATTACACTACCTGTTTTGCAGGCACTGAGCGAAGGAAGACTGAAAAAATCTATGCCGGTTGAAACAGCTCCCGGACTTTTAGAAGACAGAAGAAGAGTAACTCACCTTGAAGCATTAGGACGATCATTGGCAGGCCTCGCGCCCTGGCTTGAACTTGGCCCTGATGAGTCATCGGAAGGGAAACGCAGAGAGCAGTTTATTTCACTTGCCACTAATGCTATAAAGAGTGCGGTCACACCTTCATCGCCCGACTATATGAATTTTTCGGAGCATGGGCAGCCATTGGTTGATGCTGCATTTCTGGCGCATGCACTCATTCGCGCACCAAAACAGTTATGGCAAAATCTGGATAGCGAGACAAAACAAAATTTGATTAATGCCTTGTCGTCTACCCGAAACATAAAACCACCGCTTACAAACTGGTTGTTATTTTCTGCGATGATCGAAACAGCGCTATTAAAATTTACAGGCATCTATAATAAAGAACCTGTAGAACTGGCGCTTCAAAAACATGAAGAATGGTATAAAGGTGATGCCGTTTATGGCGATGGACCTGAATTCGCTTTTGATTATTATAACAGCTTTGTAATTCAACCCATGCTTCTTGACATAGTGAGAACATTCAATGAATTAAAAGGAATATATATAGAAGAGTTTTCAGTTATTGAAAAACGCGCCACGCGCTATGCCGAAATCCAGGAAAGAATGATTTCACCTGAAGGAACCTTTCCGCCAACGGGCAGATCAATTGCATACCGATGTGGTGCCTTTCAGTTGTTGTCACAGATGGCGTTGCAGAAAAAACTTCCGACTTCACTTTCACCTGTACAAGTGAGATGCGCATTAACGGCAGTGATGAGGAGAAGCCTTGAGGCTCGGGGTACATTTGATCAAGAAGGATGGCTTACCATTGGTTTCTGCGGACATCAACCCGAAATAGGTGAACACTATATTTCAACCGGTAGTCTTTATCTATGCACCGTTGCATTTCTTCCGTTAGGTCTTCCGCAAGATGATGATTTCTGGTCAGGCCCGCCAAGAGCATGGACAAGTTTGAAGGCTTATTCAGGCCTGTCTTTTCCTATTGATCATGCGTTAAAGTCTCATTAATCCGGAGATGAAATTGAATCAAATTTTTTAAAATATTTACCATCGAACTGAAAACCCTTTAGACCAAAATGGGGTTAATAAGGCGGATGGAAACAACAAAGAAACCCAAAGGAAAAGCTTCAACCGAAGCTCTCGATAAAAAGATCGTATCTGCCTATAAAGAGCATATTCTTCTGCAAGGATCAAAACCCGTCTCCATTTATAAATTCTGCCTTGACCTGGGCCTTAAGGAAGATGACTTCTATAATTACTTCGGCTCTTTTGAAGCGCTTGAAAATCACATCTGGAAAAGTTTTGTAGACGATACTATCGCAAGGCTAAATTCTGACAAAACATTTTCATCATTCACGGCACGCGAGCGAATACTTGCATTCTACTATACATTGTTTGAAGAGTTGAAAGGCAACAGAAGTTATATTCTTGTTCAGCTCAGCGCACACAAAAAGCTTGAGCTGCCACCATCCTTTCTGAAAGGTTTCAAAGCATCGTATGAAGCTTTTATCGGAAACATTTTAACAGAAGGTAAATCGCAGGGCGAAGTTGCAAGCAGGCCTTATCTCGATAAACGTTATCCCCAGTTATTCTGGTTTCATATTAGTTTTATTCTCCTGTTCTGGAAAGAAGACAGCAGTGCAGGAT
>DATCRE010000384.1:0-2674 GCA_036569145.1 Cyclobacteriaceae bacterium | reverse complement strand
TTCTTGCTGCCCTTATAATTGATGTCGCATTGGTTGGCGATGTTGAGCCAGGTTAATAGCAACGATGGTGCAGATGTTTGTGCCTGCTGAATATATTTTTTCTTAACACTATCAGGTACTTCCATTAATTGTACCGTGCGGGCATCCTGGGAGATCAGCAGGTTTCGTAAGTGTTCACTTAAACCTACAATGAAATTATGTCCGTCAAATCCTTTACGAAGAATCTCATCCAGTACAATGAGCGGCTGCGTATGATTTTGTGTAAGCAATGCATCGACTACGTTAAAGTAATAATCGTAATCAAGTATGTGAAGATTGTCAAGAACATTCTTGAACGTAACTCCTTTGCCGGAAGCATACGTTACCATCAAATCAAAAATGGATAACGCATCGCGAAGAGCGCCATCGGCTTTTTGAGAGATCAGATGGAGTGCCTCATCTTCTGTCGGAATGCCTTCGTGTGTAGCAATCTTTTTCAGGTGATTGGCAATATCACTGATCTGTATACGATTAAAATCGAAAATCTGACAACGTGAAAGAATGGTAGGAATTACCTTGTGCTTTTCAGTTGTCGCCAGAATAAAAATAGCGTAGGATGGTGGTTCTTCTAACGTCTTCAAAAAAGCATTGAATGCCGAGTTGGAGAGCATGTGAACCTCATCGATGATGTAAACCTTAAATTTCCCAAACTGAGGAGGGTAGCGCACCTGGTCAATCAGGTTTCTGATGTCTTCCACGGAGTTATTGGAAGCAGCATCAAGCTCGAAAATGTTCAGTGAATTAGTTTCCTGCTTTTCTTCAAAGCCGTTAATGAGACGTGCTACAATGCGGGCACAGGTAGTTTTACCAACTCCACGAGGACCGCAAAACAAAAGAGCCTGGGCCAGTTTGTTGTTGTCTATAGCATTTTTGAGCGTAGTAGTGATGTGTTCCTGTCCTACTACTTCATCAAACCCTGAGGGGCGATACTTGCGTGCTGATACAACAAAATTTTCCATTGGGCGCAAGATAACAGGAACAATGAAAATTTTTTAAAGGATAGAAAAAAACATTTAAAGTATACGATGTTGCATCGTATATTTATACTTAAATCGGTATTCGTATGAAAGTAACTGCTTTATTGCCAGATGAAATCATCCATGAGGTTAAAAAGCTGAGTGGGGGTAAAAACATTACTGAAAGTATATTGATTGCTCTTCAGGATTACATTTCGCATCAGCGAATGCGTAAGTCTATTCAGAAATTAAAAGATAAGCCTCTCCAGTTCAAAGACGGTTTCACAGCAGATAAGGTACGTAGTCAAAATAGAGAATCTTGATAATAGCGGATACTTCAATATGGATTGAATATTTCAGACAGTCCAATCCTGACACAAACAAAAAGTTTTCTGAATTTCTGGAATCGGGAAGCATTGTAGCAATAAGCGCAGTTTTTGGAGAGCTTTTACAAGGCATAAGAAATGAAAGGGAAGAAAAAGTTATTCTTGAGCATTGGAAACTTTTACCTAAGCTGAACGAAGAAGAACTGTTTATTGAGGCAGGAAGGATCTCGAATCAATTCAATCTTTTTAATAAAGGAGTGGGGCTGATTGATTGTTATCTCCTCGCAGCTTCACGAATAAATAAATTTGATATCTGGACGTTGGATAAAAAACTTTTGGATGCCATCAGGATAAATGAATAGCTGAACCATTTTTGCTCTATATTTGTCTCCCTTTTGCATTCAGCTAATGGTCAGGGTTAGAACTGTCACAATTAACTGATAACTGTTTAACTGTTTACCGGGGCCGACCGGTTTTGACAGGATGTGTAATGACGTGAGGAAGCATGCAGGCTCATGGGGTGAGAGCCTTGAAAGATAGTCCCGAACCATACTTGGCGAGTCTAACTACGCCATGGCTGCTTAATCTGACTTGAAGTTAGATTAGCCTCGTCCCGATAAGATCGGGAAAGCCATCGTCGCTCAGCGCCCACATTCTGCCGGTGCTGGTATAGCGGTGTCGTAATGCAGAGTTGCTCCGTGTGATGATACTAAGCACGGCTAAGACACAGTAAATAAGGTGTAGTTTAGGTTGTTGCCTGCCTTACCACACTCGAAAATTAAAGTCAACTAAGCATGTAGAAGGTACGGCGTTATCTTCTCTGGACCAGAGTTCGATTCTCTGCGGCTCCACTGAATCAAAAAGAACAGGTTTTTTAGCCTGTTCTTTTTTTGTGTTAAGTGCATCATTGCATTCGCAGGTTAACTCAGGAGAACGAATAAGTCTAGTTGTTAACATATAAGTGCGCCTGAGGACTTAGCCTGTGCATTGTGAAAACAAATTGGTGTTTTATTTTTTCACCACACTTATTTTTCCATCAACTTCATAAGATATTGTTAATACATCGCTCCAATCTTTTAAGCCTTGCTGACGAAGAGCCCGATTCAGATCTTCTAACTGTATGGAGTATTTAACAATGCTTTTACTTTTTAATCCATCTTTATCATAGAGCAAAACAGATTGACCTTCTACAGCTCGTCGCACGAAATCGAATTTGCTGCAGAGGAAAGCAATAAGGCGATGACATATAGCCAATGTGAATGCTGCCCCCAGGCATGCAAAGAATGGATAATGCCCCGTAATACATCTGCTGAGAATGCCGCCTATTGTAATGCTAAGAACTACATCAAACGG
>DATCRE010000383.1:0-4006 GCA_036569145.1 Cyclobacteriaceae bacterium | reverse complement strand
GATCTTATTTTGATGGGACGAGAGTCCATCGATTTTAATAGCGGTGTTGTGCATAGTCTTGTAGGTGAGTTGCTTGGCATTCCATCAATCTCTCCTGTAATGAAGTTGGATATTGAAGGATCAGCCGCCAAACTTTCCCGCGAAATAGAAGGGGGTAAAGAATCCCTCGAACTTAATCTTCCATTCGTAGCCGGATGTCAGGAGCCAATAGCAGAATGGAAAATTCCAAATATGCGTGGCATTATGTCAGCTCGCACAAAGCCTTTAAAAGTAGTTGAAGCCAGTGCAGTGAACAGTGGTGTTAAACTTCAAAAATATGAATTGCCTCCAGCAAAAGGCTCTGTCAAGATGATCTCTGCAGACAACGTTCAGGAGTTGGTGAGCTTGTTAAAGAACGAGGCAAAAGTAATCTAAGAACATATTCTTCAATCCATATAATTTACAAACAATGGCCATTTTAGTTTTTGTAGAAAGTGCTGAAGGTAAAATCAAGAAGACCTCAATAGAAGCTGTTTCATACGCCCATGCTATAGGCGGTGGTGTAACTGCTATTGCATTAGGCAGCGTTGATAAAGCAGAGTTGGAGAATTTAGGAAAATACGGCGCACAAAAAGTTTTACACGTTGCCGATGAGCGACTTAATCAAGGTCTCATCCAGGCGTATGCATCCGTTTTGTCAAAAGCTTTTAAAGATGAGAATGCTGATATTCTTGTGTTAGCCAATTCATCATTAGGAACACCCGTGGCAGCTAAAGTTGCTATTCAGGCTGGGGCAAGTCTGGCTACAAATGTGGTAGAACTCCCCAATACATCATCAGGATTCGTTGTTAAAAAGAGCATCTATACAGGTAAAGCTTTTTCACTCGTTGAACTTAGCAATGCCAAAAAAGTAATTGCTATCCGGAAAAATGCTGCTGAGATCAAAGAAGTAGGAAGCCCCGCAAGCGTAACACCTTATTCTGTTACACTTTCTGATGCAGACTTCTCAACAAAGATCACAGCTACAGAGAAAGCCACAGGAGAAATTCTGCTTCCTGAAGCCAATATTGTTGTGTCCGGAGGCAGAGGTATGAAAGGCCCCGAACATTGGGGTATCCTGGAAGATCTGGCAAAATCGCTTCATGCAGCAACAGGTTGTAGCAAGCCGGTATCAGATTTGGGTTGGAGACCTCACCATGAACACGTAGGTCAGACAGGCGTTAAAGTAGCGCCTCAATTATATATAGCTATCGGAATTTCAGGCGCCATACAGCACCTTGCAGGTGTTAATTCATCCAAATATATCGTGGTTATCAATAAAGATCCGGAGGCGCCATTTTTTAAAGCAGCTGATTATGGCATCGTTGGTGATGCTTTTGACGTTGTGCCAAAATTAACGGAAGCCATAAAAGCGTTGAAATAGTTTTCCAGGAACTGTGTGTGTTAGGGTATTTATTGTAAGTTAGTTTAATGAAAATCAAGGCCTGGAAAGAATAAGCAGTGAGCGTGAAAAAAATCAAATTAGAAATATTAGGGCTTTCCTCAAGTCAATCCCAGACAGGATCGTTTGCTTTAGTCCTCGGCGAAACCGAAGGTAACAGAAGACTTCCCATCATCATCGGGATGTTTGAAGCCCAGGCTATTGCCATCGAGATTGAAAAAATTATACCTAACCGACCTATGACGCATGATTTGTTTAAGGCATTTGCTTTAAACTATCATTTTACAGTAGAGGAAATCATTATTTCAGATTTAAAGGAAGGCGTATTCTTTGCCAAAATTCTTTGTTCAGATGGCTTGAAGAAAATAGAAGTAGATGCACGTCCTTCAGATGCTATTGCTATCGGTTTACGATTCGACTCACCAATTTATACCTATGAAAATATTCTGGCCGAAGCAGGTATTGTTTTAACAGATGAAGTTGAAGAAGAGAAAACAGAGTCTAAATCAGAGATAAAGGCGAAGGTAAAAAAAGAGTCAACCAAAAAAGATGATTTCAAAAACTATTCAGTTGAAAAACTCAATGAGCTTTTGAAAGATGCCATCGACAAAGAAGATTATGAACGCGCAGCCAAAATACGCGATGAGCTAAGCAAGCGTAATTAATTCCACATTACTTCTTTATCAGCAAGCGATCGCATCGCACATTCGTAAATACTATATTTTCTGCTTCCGCGTTTTCATTCCAATATTTGTTGCGGGCTTTTTTGTTTCAGATTCTTTCGTCTAATACGAAAAATCAGCACCTGTTTCTGTTCAGGCTTGTCCCGGATTTTGTAACTTTAATTCAATGACAAGTTAATCTAACGAACCAGTTTTTAACCACCATTAAAAATTATGAGACCCTTACTCACTATTCTCCTGGTCATAACTGCAGGTTCAGTTATGGCTCAAAAAGATATCCAAAAGAAAATTCAAACGCAGTTTATTGATGCTGCGAATGGCTCTGTTATTGAAATTCCTGAAGGTCATTTTACACTCGATGCAAGCTTGTGGCTTGATGGCAAAAAAGATGTTGTTATAAAAGGTGCGGGGCAAGATAAAACCGTTCTGAATTTTCTGGGGCAGATCTCTGGCGCTGAAGGTATAAAAGTGACCAATGCAACTAACATCACTATTCAGGATCTCACCGTTCAAAATACAAAAGGAGATGGTGTTAAAACGCAATTGGTGGAGGGCATAACATTTCAAAATGTAAAAGCCGAATGGACAAATAATGGCAAAGCAGAAAACGGAGGCTATGGATTATATCCTGTTCAATGCACCAATGTATTGATAGACCATTGCTCTGCCGTTGGCGCAAGTGACGCAGGCATATACGTAGGCCAATCAAAAAATATTATTGTCCGAAATTCAAAAGCCTATATGAACGTAGCGGGTATCGAAATTGAAAACTCCTGGTATGCCGATGTTTACGAAAATGAAGCCTTTAATAACACCGGTGGAATTCTTGTTTTTGATCTTCCTGATCTCATTCAAAAAGAAGGTGGTTATGTGCGTGTTTTCAAAAATTACGTTCACGATAATAACCACATAAACTTTGCGCCAAAGGCAAATACAGTTGGTAAAGTTCCTCAAGGCACTGGCCTGATGGTATTAGCGACAAGACACGTTGAATTGTTCGATAATAAGATAATAAACAACATTACGGTGGGTACTGCAGTTGTGAGCTATTACATCACAGAAAATCCAATAAATGATAAAACATATAAGCCATTTCCATCCGATATTTTTATTCATGACAATGAGTATGAACGTCCGAATGTAAAAGCTACCAGCAAAGGCCGGATGGGTAAGCTGTTCAAATACAAATTACGTTTTGGTAAAAATGTTCCGCATATTCTTTACGACGGCATTGAAGATTCAAACAATAAGAATAGAAACATCTGCATTAAGAATAACAAGAATGAATCGTTCGTTAATATAGATGCAGGCAACAAGTTCAAAAATAAGTCAAGAGATATAAAAGCTTATGATTGTGAGCAGTCGCCGATCACGCCGGTAATACTTAGTTCTGCAAAATAACTGGTTTATTACTTCGTTTTTATAATAGCATTCCATGAAGGTTCTGGTTGGTATAGGAGTATTGGTAAGTCTTTTATCTTTTGTAAGCCTTAAAGAGAACGATACTTTTAAACGTAAAGATAAATTGTCTGAGTATGGATTTTTCTCAGGTAATCTTGCCAGCCTTAATCCGGCACAAGATGTATTGGTTTATAATTTAAACACACCATTATTCAGCAACTATGCTGAGAAGTTACGATTCATCAAACTGCCTAAAGGAAGCAATGCTGTATACAATGATTCCGTAACGTTTGATTTCCCGATAGGTACCGTATTCATAAAAAACTTTTATTACCCTTTAGATTTCAGAAAGCCAGAGAAGGGAAGAATGATTCTCGAAACCCGTTTACTCGTTCATGAAGAGGAGGGATGGACTGCATTTCCTTACATTTGGAATCAGGAACAAACTGAAGCAACGTATGATCCTTCCGGAGAAACAAAAAGTATTTCATACATCGACATA
>DATCRE010000382.1:0-2347 GCA_036569145.1 Cyclobacteriaceae bacterium | reverse complement strand
GCTCGGAAGTGTAAGCACTGTAGCAACTCTCAAATGGTTTGATGACAGCCAGCATGGCGTGAAGTTGGAGTATGTAGTGCCGACATCAAACGTAGCGTATAAAACAACTGAAAATGGTCAAAGTATAGGTCCTGATTTTGCGGCAACAGCCGAGCGGGTAACACCCGCAGTTGTTTATATTAAATCAACTCAGGAGGCAGGACAACAAAGAGAGTTACCTCAAGGACTGGATCCGTTCAGGGAATTCTTTGGACCACAACAACAAGGTCCAAGTCAGAGCTCTGGTTCTGGTGTAATCATTAATGAAAACGGATATATCGTCACAAATAATCACGTCGTAAAAGATGCCGATATTGTTGAGGTAACACTTTATGATAACAGGACGATCAAAGCCGAAGTTATCGGTACCGATCCTGATACTGACTTAGCGATTATCAAAATTAACCAGACGGGTTTGCCTTATCTTTCCTTCGTAGATTCAGATCAGGCTAAAGTGGGTGAGTGGGTATTGGCCGTAGGTAATCCGTTCAACTTAAACTCCACTGTTACGGCTGGTATCATTAGTGCCAAAGGAAGAAGCATTAATATCTTAAATAATAGCTCACAGAAAGAAAAAGGAAATACAGCTATCGAGTCATTCATTCAAACAGATGCAGCCATCAACCCTGGCAATAGTGGAGGCGCATTGGTTAATTTAGGTGGAGGCCTTCTTGGCATAAACACAGCTATTGCAAGTCCTACAGGCTCTTACTCTGGTTATGGTTTTGCAGTTCCATCAAATATTGTTAGTAAAATTGTTGAAGACCTGATCAAGTTTGGTACTGTGCAACGCGGTTGGCTTGGAGTATCAATAGGCAGTGTGAATAGTGACCTCGTTAAAGAGCATGACTTGAAAGTAAATGAAGGAGCCTATGTACAAGGCTTTGCTGAAAAGAGCTCGGCTAAGGAAGCCGGTATTAAAGAAGGTGATGTTATTATTAGAATAAATGAGTCACCTATTAAGACAAACTCAGCATTGATTGAAAATGTTGGTCGTCATCGCCCTGGTGATAAGCTGGAGATTTTGGTTAACCGTAACGGAAAAGAAATAACCTTCCCTGTCATTCTTAAAAATAAAGAAGGTAAGACGGATGCTGTGAAGGCAGAGGATCGTGATGGCTATGCTTCGCTTGGTTTTGAGGTAGATGATGTAGATAGTAAAATTTTGAAAAAGCTCGATTTGCAGAATGGGGTGATTGTAAAATCAGTTGGCAACGGCAAAATTGGAAAGAGCACTGATATGCGCGAGGGTTTTATTATCTCAAAGGTGAACGACATTCCTGTTAAATCCGTTAAAGAATTAAATGAGGTGCTTAAGAAAAAGAAGCCAGGCGATTTAGTAATTCTTTCGGGTACTTATGAAGATTTTCCCCGGGAGTTTAATTATGCCTTCAGAATGTAAATTTGAAGAAGTACAAATTTTCCAAAAGATTTTATATCTTTTGGAAAGTTAAATCCCCAAAAAACATGAGGAGACTGTTTAAAAAGGGCGAACGTGTTCGCAGTAAGATTGATGGGAAAGTGATGGAGGTTTTGAAGTACATCAAACAAAATATGGTAGAGGTGATGTGGTTCGATCTCGAGAAAAAAGAAGTAAGAAAAAATAAAATAAAAGAAGACAAGCTTTCAAGAGCTGCCTGATAAGTTTAAAAATCCTGCGCGTGTATTTTACCAGAATGCATTCGCAGGATCTTTTTTTCTCCATCCAAATCAATACGCTAACTTTACGGTTAGTATCTAAAAATCGTTTTATCAAAAAGTTTGACATACCGGCATACTATCGGTCATCTGTAACCGGAAAAATAAAAGAAGCTCGTCGATTAAGAGATCTTCGTAAGCAAGATTTTGCACCTACTGTTTTAAACTTCGGTCCTGTTGTTTTTTATCTAGCCCGGCATTTTGGCTTTTGCTATGGTGTGGAGAATGCTATCGATATAAGTTACAAAGCACTTGAAGAGAATCCCGACAAAAGAGTTTTTCTCCTCAGCCAAATGATTCATAATCAGGAGGTGAATAACGATCTTCAGGATCGTGGTATAAGATTCATTATGGATACGGATGGAAAACAATTTATATCCTGGGATGAATTGAAAAAAGATGATATTGTTATCATTCCTGCATTTGGAACGACTGTTGAAATTGAAAAGCTACTTCTTGACAAGGGCATGGAAGTTCAGCAATACAATACTACTTGCCCCTTTGTTGAAAAAGTATGGAATCGCTCGGAGAAACTCGGTATAGAAAACTATACTGTTATCATTCATGGTAAACCAAATCATGAAGAAACCAGAGCTACATTTTCTCATAG
>DATCRE010000381.1:0-3755 GCA_036569145.1 Cyclobacteriaceae bacterium | reverse complement strand
TCAACACCCATTCGGGTTTGCGGATAGCGCACTGTATTTAAGTCACCCCAATTTGATTGTTTTACATTTTCACCGAGAGCACACTTGATAAAGCCATCGGCATTTTTGATTTTCATTTCTTCAGGGGATTTTCCCCACTTGTATTTTACAATGGCTGACTGTCCGCCAATAGTATTAGCAGAACCATGTAATAATTGTCCACCTACAACACCACCCGCTAACTGACGATAGAGATTGATATCTTCTGAATCAATAACATCTCCCATTCTCACTTCAGCAGAAACAGTTTGAACATCATTGATGGAAACGAGAGCAATATGTGTATGCTCATCTATGATGCCCGAGGTAACATGTTTGTTTGTGCCATCAATTACTAATGCTCCGGCAGTTGGAAGATTTTTACCAATCTGTACAATCTTACCATCTTTTAACAGCACGTCAGTTTGTTTAAGAATTCCTTCGGCTTCGTTTGTCCATACCGTTGTGTTTTTTAGTAAGATGGTTTGAGATTGAGGAATAGATGAAGAGCCAAATGCCGTAAAAGGATAAACGATGTTACCCCACGTTGGTGTATCTTCTTTTTTCTCTTCTTTCTTAACTTCGTTTAATGGGTCTTTATACGTTGCTGTCCATGTAACCCACGTGCCGTCAACAAGCTGTCCCTTTCCTTTTAAATTTTTATCAGAGGGATATCCGCTTAAACGAATTTTACCTTTAGCTGATTTTGTAGTATCCGTATCAAATGAAATCGTAATGAGTGCATCTTTTATTTTGAGAACGGATTTTAATTCGAGTGAGTCGGTAGTTTTTACTTTTGCAGTTAATAGTCCTGGCTTGCCTGATATTGATAACAAATATGAATCACTTCCAACAGCAAGAGAATAATTCCCGATAAGATCGCTCTTCTCAAACTCGGTAACGGTATAAGGCTTTCCATGAATCCAGTTTTGATAAATGGATGTTTTCTCATCGAATAAATTTCCGGAAGTGATAATGAAGTTGGCTTCCATTCCTTTTTTGAGTGAGCCTATAACATTGTCAGCTCCCAGTAATTGAGCTGGTGTAAACGTCATGGCTTTTAAGGCTGCGTTTTGATCAAGACCATACTTAACGGCCTTGCGTATATTGGTCAGATATTTACTTGCATCTTTTAATCCCTGCGCTGTAAATGCAAAATTTATATTGTGTTGAGAAACAATCAACGGATTGGCAGGAGCTGTTTCCCAATGCTTCAAATCCGTAAGACTAACCATTTGGGCATCATAAGGATCCTCAACATCATAGGTTTCAGGAAAGTTAACAGGGAGGATAAGAGAAGCTTTCATTTCTTTTATTTCAGCAATGCGTTGGTATTCATCACCAGCACCTTTAATTATATATTGAACTCCAAACTCATCACCAAGTTTATCAGCACGCAATACACTGAGCTTATCTCTCACATCAAAAATGGCAGGTAATGATTTGTTGTTGGCAAAACTCTCAAGTGTTTGATCATTAAATTTTTTATTTCCAGAAGTTTTGTACCATTGCGCATCTAAATAGGTTTGACGTATCAATGCTATGTATCCCATTAATGATGACGGATAGCTTTGATGAGACGATCCCTTGTCAAACGAAAAGTGGGCTGCAGCTCGTTCTTTAATAACTACATTCTGATCGCGATCATTCGCTAATGTTACGAGCACGGATGTGCCTCTGATCAATCCATCATTTCGAAAACTGTTCACAGCGCCAAAGCCAACTTTTCTTAAGTTCTCTGCTTCTTTTATGTTGATGGTAAAATCATTAAAAGCATTGTACTCGGCCTTAACAGTTTCATTCCAATTGAACGGACCTTTTGTTTTGCTCTCCAGCTGAGGTGATCCTTCAAATTCATCAGGCTGGCTTCTTATGGATGGAACACCATAACTTGAATAAGGATCAATAAAGGAAGGATAAATGGTTTTTCCATTCAGATCAATGACAACGGCATTTTTAGGAATGGATATGGTGACGCCTGCACTTTCAACCTTACCATCTTTAATCAGTAAAGTTGTGTTCTCCAGCTTGGTTTGAAAATCAACATAGAGATTGGCGTGGATAAAGGCGTAGATCGCAGGTCTTTTATCTTTTACACCGTTTACGGGAAAGGTTTCTTGCGCCTGGCTTAGGCTTGGTAACAAGAGCCAGAGCATCATGAAACATATCAGAGTTCCGGCCATTTCTTTTTTCATAGATTGTTCAGGTTAATAATACTTGACAACATAGGCTTTTTAGCCAATGCTTGCAAGAAATTTATATCAATGGTATTTATTGTTGAAGTTTAGTCAGATAAATATTTCAGACTTCATGCTGAATTTAAAAAGCATTTTTCCGTTTAGTTTTAAAACCTGCTCCGGTATTAAACTAAATTGCTGTCTGTACACGGGCTTATCAAACAAATATATATGAATTCATTTTGGAAGAAGGTATTAAGTAAAACAACACTTCGGAATTTCAGAAGTGAAGGTGGAGAAGGGAAGCAGCACTCATCGTATATGTTTGCCAAAGCGCTTAGAGAACTTAAGATCACGGCGACCAGGCACGTTAAAGATTTAATTTTAATTACAGCAGGAATTTTCTCGGCAGCTTTTGGCTTCAAAGGATTTCTGTTAACCAATCATTTTATCGATGGAGGTGCTACGGGCATTTCTCTTCTGATCTCAGCTGTTACATCAATACCGCTTTACATTTTGATTATAAGCGTTAACATACCTTTTATAATATTGGCGTATAATGTTATGGGTAAAGCCTTTGCTGTAAAGACAGGGCTTGCTATTTCAGGTCTTGCACTTTGCCTGGCTACAGTTCATTTTCCAGATGTGACAAGAGACAATTTATTAGTTGCACTTTTTGGCGGCTTCTTTCTTGGCGCAGGTATTGGTCTCTCAGTGAGAGGAGGAGCTGTGATTGATGGTACGGAAGTATTGGCAATTTATTTAAGTCGCAAGTTTGGTACAACGATAGGTGATATTATTATCGTCATTAATATTCTGATTTTTTCTGCGGCTGTTTATTTTCTTTCCGTAGAAATTGCACTCTACTCCATGATAACCTATCTCGCTGCATCGAAGACGCTTGATTTTATTATTGAAGGTATTGAAGAGTATATGGGCGTTACTATTATTTCGTCGCATAGCGAAGAGATCAGGCAGATGATCATTCATAAAATGGGAAGAGGTGTAACTATTTATAGCGGCAAGCAAGGCTATGGCAAACGCGGAGAGACGAGAGATGCAGACATTATCTACACCGTGATTACAAGACTTGAATTAAATAAACTGAATACTGAAATCGAAAAAATAGAGCCTGATGCATTTGTTGTGATGAGCAGCATCAGAGATACAAAAGGTGGAATGATAAAGAAGAGACCTCTACATTAAGATGTGCCATAGAATTAAGTTGACGAATTGAATTTTATAACTCAGCATCAGACACATTAAAAGTATCACCTTGATTTACATCGCCGCTTTTAAAGCCTTTAGTAAACCATCTTACACGTTGTGCTGATGTGCCGTGCGTAAAAGAATCAGGAATGACATAACCTTGAGATTGTTTCTGAAGCCTGTCGTCGCCAATGGCAGATGCTGCATTGATGGCTTCTTCAAAGTCACCTTCTTCAATCATGTTGTTAAGTTTATTTGCATGATTGGCCCAGACGCCAGCAAGAAAATCGGCTTGTAATTCTAACCGGACAGAAAGTTTATTATACTCTTCTTCACTCATATTGCTGCGTG
>DATCRE010000380.1:0-5155 GCA_036569145.1 Cyclobacteriaceae bacterium | reverse complement strand
CGTGTGCTCACTGCTTAATTGAAACTTGTATTGAGCAAAAACAAAAACAGCTGACCAGCCTTGTTGAGAAACAACGGCTATTACAGAATCAGAAGAAATATAATCTTTAATGAGGCTGTTCAATAACTTCATGGTTGATGACGTTGCTGGCATGTCGGTTGAGGATTTGACAATGTCGGCCATGAAGTTGAAAATCTTTTTCTCTTTGTTGTCTTTGATGCATACAACATAGAGCGTGTCGTTTTCAATTTTTTGCTTTACCAGTTTATAGAACTCGCCTTCATGTTGAAAATCACCATGAACGCGTTTATATCCGCCTTCATCCTGGTAAGGAAGGTTGTAAGGTAATTTAATGGTTATCGTTTCGCTTTCAGTATAGTTTTCTTCGTCCAGTCGTTGGGCCATCTCGTTACGAGCCTGGAAGCGCCACCCTAAATAGACCATATAATATCCTGCCACATTGAAGAGAAAGATCAGGAGAAACGATATGGCAATAGCTTTTTTCAGAGTAGAGTGATGGTTAACTCTACATATTTAAGCATAAAGTTCAGGAGTTCAAAATTAGAATAAGGAGTACAAGGAATGGGTTGAATTGCAAGATTATTGATCTAACGATGGGTTTTAACTGTCTCATGATTTTATTTGAGCAAGCTGCTGCTGAGTAAAGAAATAGGTTTAGGGAAGTTACTAAGGGTGTTGGAAATTTACATAAAGTGTGAAAATTTCACGTTTTATGTAATTAATTATTACTTTGTGTGAAAATTTCACGCAAATGTTAATAAGATTCCAAGTCAAAAATCTGTTCTCGTTCAAAGAAGAGACAGAATTTAATCTCTTGCCAGGAAGGGCAAAGAGACTGGATCATCATAAATATGAGAGAAATGGTCTCGAATTTCTTAAGCTCTCTGCTATCTACGGCGCGAATGGTTCTGGCAAATCAAATCTGATACATTCTATTTCACAGCTACAAAAAATAGTAGTTAACGGGATATTTCCACAAACTTTAATTACCCAGAAATTTAAACTTTCGGAAGCAAGCCAGAATGAGCCTGTGGAACTGGCTATAGAGTTTTTTACCAACAACACCATCTATTACTATTCCATTAGCATTAATGATGGTATTGTGATAGATGAATACTTCAGTTCGAACGGTAAGAATCAGGAGGATAATTTGATTTTTCAGAGAAAGTATATCAATGGAAAATCTACGATTACCTTTTCTAAAAAGTTTGACGATGTGGATGAAAATAAGACACTAAAAAAGATTATTGAAACTGACTTATTAAAACCTTATCAGCCTCTTTTTTATCTACTCAACACCATTAGTAATGATGCCTTTATTGACATTAAGGCAGCTTACCAATGGTTTGAAAATGATTTGATAGTTATTTATCCAGAATCGAAGCCAGGTGGTCTTGTATCGCATATTGATTCGAATAAAGGATTCAAGAAATTTGCCAACGAGATGATGTGTTCTTTTCATACTGGGATTTCTAATCTGAAAGTTGATGTAAAAACTATTGAACAGTTTTTTGGCAAGGACAATCAAAAGGAAATTGATGCGATTAAAACTGAACTAAGAAATAGCCCAAATAAACAAGCTTCAGTAATCAATCAGGTTAATAACGAAGAAGTAATGATTGTTAATGAAGACGGACGCTTTGTGGTAAAGCGATTGATTTTTGAGCACAAGGGCGATAAAAATAAAAACATAGAATTTTCTTTTGAAGAAGAATCTGATGGTACACGTAGATTGCTTGAGTATCTGCCCGCACTTAATAGCGTTATTGAACGATCTCCCACATATATTATCGATGAGATTGAGCGAAGCATACATCCTTTAATTATTAAGGAACTCATTGAGAAGTTTTCAAAAGACCAATCCACAAGAGGCCAATTGATTTTCTCAACCCACGAATCAAATTTATTAGATCAGGAAATTTTCAGAACTGATGAAATCTGGTTTACCGAAAAGAATTTGCTTGGTTCAAGTAAACTATACTCCTTAAGTGATTTTAAAGAACACAGTACTATAGACATCAGAAAGGGTTACTTAAACGGACGATATGGTGCTATTCCCTTCTTAGGAAATTTACAAGATTTAAACTGGCATAAATTTCAAGATGAAAAGGAATAAGCATTATGTCCGCAGGGACCCTAATAAAGAGGGTAAATTATACTTCATCTTTTGTGAGGGCGAGAGAAGAGAAACAACCTATTTCTATTTCTTCAATCGAATAGCTTCACAGATTATTGTTCAGATTGTTCCTATCGAAGACGGCAGAAACTCACCAATGGGGCTTTATAGAAATGCCTGTCAGAACTTAATTAAAAATGAAGAGAACCCTAATCCATCCTATTCGCTTAATGAAGATGACGAAGTTTGGTTTGTCATTGATACTGACCAGTGGGGAGAAGAGATAAATGAGTTAAGGCAGAATACAGCAAATCATACAAATTGGTTTGTGGCAGAGAGTAATCCATGCTTTGAGGTTTGGTTGTACTATCACTTCAGAGAGCAAAAGCCAGATCAAACTGTTAATAATTGGAAAACCTTTTTGGGCGAAACTGTAAAAGGCGGATTTAATAGTGGCAAACATCCTGTTCATATCCAGCAAGCTATTGTTAATTCGGAAGCAACTTTTTCTATGACAGACGATAAGCCCGATGTTTCAACAACTGAACTGTTTAAGGTTGGAAAGAGGATTATGCCTCTTGTGAAGGAAGACATTGATGCATTGTTGAAAAACGGACAAGAAAACTGAGAAAACTTTTTTGTTACGAAGATCAAAGAATTTTAGCGCGAGAAGTATGTGCTGGTTAGGGAAATTATTTTTTACATGCTCTGATTTTATATATATTTGACTATGGCAGAAGCAACACACGTAGGAAGAAAGATAAGTCGCCTTCGCGAACAGCGCGGTATAAAACAGGAAACACTAGCAGAACAACTGGGCATTAGCTTGCAGTCTGTCTCTAAAATTGAACAGAGTGAACAGGTTGAAGACATTACCTTAGAGCGCATTGCCAAGGTGCTTGGTGTTACATCAACTGATATAAAAAATGCTTCTGAAGAAACGGTCATTAATAATATTCAGAATAATTACGATGGTTCTAAGACTACAAATACTCCCTTCAATCAATACAACCAAAACTGTACCATCAATCCCATTGAAAAGATAGCTGAACTTTACGACGCCTTAATTAAAAGCGAGCGTGAGAAAATAGCATTGCTTGAGAAGTTGATGGAAAAGATGAATGAGAAGAAGTAGTTTTTACGTCACTCATTACCTGTAGCCGGGAATAACGGATAGGTTGCGAATAGAGCACAAATCTTTCCTACTGAATTGGGAACAGAAATGATTACCAAGTATTTTGGTGGTGTGGGTGTTAAAAATTATTCATGTAAGTGCTATAAAGGTATAGAAGATTAAATAAAAACTTGTGGTAAATAAATATCATCATCTATTCAGTTCTGTCCTCACAAGATGATCAACGTCCTCTTCGAGTGAAATTGATCGGGAAAAAACAATAATTCGTACCTCGTCAATCTGAAATCGTAAATCCTTTATCTAACGGCAACATTTCTGATCACTATTGAAAACAATTTTGGAAAATAACGTTTCAAATAAACAGCGAACACTTCTTTGCCGCCAATGTAAACTTCTTCTTTTTGCTTCTCCATAGCTTTGACAATTTTTCTGGCGCACCAGTCGGCAGGCTTGCCTTTGTATTGCGCTTCGTCCATTTTGTTTAGTGGAGTGCCGTTGCCCGTAACAGCCGACAACGTAATGGGTGTGTGAATAAAACCCGGACAGATCATCGTTACTTTGATATTGTCTTTATAATGTTCAGCGCGAACAGCATCAAAGAAACCATGCAATGCATGTTTCGACGCTGCGTAACCTGAACGATAAGGTGTTCCAAATTTTCCGGTAACACTACTTACGTTAACGAAGTGTCCTTCTTTGCGCTTAACAAAATGAGGAAGCAGATGTTTGGTGAGTGTTACAGTGCCAAAGAAATTTACATCCATGAGACGCTTGTCAACATCAATAGAAGTTTCATTTACGAGACTTCGTTGTGAGATGCCTCCGTTGTTAACAAGTATATCTACACGACCAAAGAACTGAATGGCAGCTTCAACGCAAAGTTTTAATGTTGAAAGCGAAGTGAGATCTAACGCCAGTACGCGAACGTTAGGTTGAAATTCTGCTGGACAGTTTCCCTTCACACGTTCAAGCTCTTCTTTACGACGGGCTGAAAGAATAAGTCGGGCACCTTTTTTTGCAAGCTCATAAGCCAATGCTTCACCAATACCTGACGATGCGCCTGTTATCCAGATTACTTTGTTTGTGAGAGTTGGCATGTTGTTAATTGTTAAAAGTTATCAGTCGATGGTCAGTAGTCATTGGTAATTAGCCATTAGTAATCAGAAATTAATAAATCGTACTTCGTAAATCTGAGATCGTAAATGCTTAGTTAACGATTACCTATTGACTATCGACTATGGACCATTGACTCATAAATAACAAAATCAAATGCATATTCATGCTTTGCGTCAGCCGGGTGATGCTCGCGTTTGATTTCTTTCCAGTCAGCTTTGTCAAATTCTGGAAAGTAAGTGTCGCCTTTAATTTCTGCATCTATCTCGGTAAGATACATACGTTGTGTGATGGATAATCCTTGCCTGTAAATTTCGGCACCGCCAATGATGAAAGCTTCTGTTTCGCCGTTCTCCTTTGAAATCTCTAACGCTTTTTCAATAGAGTTTACCACAATGCAACCCGGAGCTTTAAATCCCTTTTGACGTGTTACAACAATATTGGTTCGATTGGGTAGCGGACGAAACTTATCCGGAATGGAATCATAGTTCTTACGTCCCATGATACAATGATGACCTTTGGTTGTCTGCATGAAAAACTTCATGTCGTCAGGCAAGTGCCAGGGCAAGTCATTATCTTTTCCAATAACAAGATTCTTTGATACAGCGGCGATGAGAGAGATAATCAAGTTGATTTACGATTTAGGATTTACGATGTACGATTTATTAATTTCTGATTACTAATTACTAATGGCTAATGACTGCTAACGAATAACTAATGACTAATGGCCAAGAACTAATGACTGCTAACTATCGATCATCGACTATTGA
>DATCRE010000379.1:0-15103 GCA_036569145.1 Cyclobacteriaceae bacterium | reverse complement strand
AGCAGCTAAAGAAACGGATCACTCACAAGATCCTCACGTTTTAAGATTGGCTTCATTAGATCAACAAAAGAGTATGCACGTTGCAGCATTATCAATTAAGATAAATGATCTTGTTCAGCAAAGTAACGCAGAGCAAGCGCTTTTAACAGATCAGATCGTTTTATTAGAGCACGAGCTTTCTTTATTGAATGACGAGAAAAGAAAACTGAGCAAGTATGCTACCTTTAACGGCGTTGTAGAAAATGTATATGTAAAGAATGCTGAAGAAGCAGCGGCTTTCGCTCCCATGTTATCAATTAATCCAAATCATCCAACCAGCGTTGTTGGTTATTTTATTGGAAAGAAGGAGCGAGAAATACCCATGGCCTCCACGGTAACAGTTATGTCGTATGATCATCATTTAGTGAAGACAGAAGGTAAAGTTATTGGTTTCGGATCAGTTGTTGAGCTGCCTGTTATACTTCAGAAATCTACTGCCGTAAAAGCATTTGGCAGAGAAGTGTTTATTGAGATCAGTCCTGCTAATGATTTCGCTACAGGAGAAAAAGTGCTGATTAAGTAATATGGGTCTCCGTTTTTTGAAAATCATCAGTGTCTTGTTTATTCTCCTGGTAACGCAGAAGAACTACGCGCAGGTAAGCATTAATCAATTTCTTCGTTCCGTTGATAACGACATCTCATTAAAAGTAATTGATGAGCAAAACAGCTATCTGCAAGACAAGCCTTACAGCCTTTCATTTGTTAACAGGTTTCAGTTTAGAATGCAAAATAATGAAGGGCTCAACAAAGAGACACAACGCTTTGGTTTGTGGTTAAGTCCGGAAAATCCGTGGACCATTAAAAGCACAAACAAATATTTTAAAACCTACGCTGAGTCATTAAGTTTCGAAAAAGAAATTGCTATTAAGCAAGCTTTGGCAGAACGCTACAACCTGGTTATAGATTTTTTATATTTCAATGAGTTGTATCAATTGTATAAGAAAGACAAATCATTGTTAGATGCACAGGTTAAGATTCTTGAAGAGCAACACGCTTCAGATTATTTTAATGCTACCAGCTTTGCTGAATTGAAACTCGAACAGATAGCTAAAGACGTGCAAGTGGAAGAAGCACTTTTTGAGATGAATAATCAAGTTGCGAGAATTGATGCTAAATATACTGCCGGTTATGTGAAGGAATTAGACTGGCATAACCGTGAGATAATTTCCGTAACACAGATCGAAGCTATTCTTGATAGCATTAACTCAAATGAAATTGTTCCAACCCTGGTAACCTATCAGGATTATAAGATTGAAATGGCAAAGCAATCGTATAACATTCAGAAGTCTAATATTAATACCGGTTTTATCCAGGGTAATTATTTGCAGGGCAATATTGCTAAAGATAAAACGCCCTGGAGTTTTGTGGCAGGGATCACTATTCCAATTAACAATCCTAATAAAGGTGATATGGCGCGGAAACAACTTCTTGTTATTGAGGCCAATCAGAAAAAGCAGGTTACTGAGATCAGAATAAACGAGGAGAAAGCTATTGTATCAGATAAGCTCAACAGCCTTATTGCGCGCTATAAATCTACGCAAGCCAAAATTGATGCAGTGAATATGGCTTCATTAAGCTCTACATTAAGTTCAATGCGTGAGAATAATCCATTGGTGATTGTTAAACTGAATAGTAATGTGCTGAAGCTGGAGCTGATTTTAGTAAAGCTTAAGCAGACCATCATGTTTAACTATCTTGAGTTCTTAAGCATTCATGACAAGCTTCAGCAAAGACCGCTGGTTAATTATTTGTCTCCCTCATGGTCGTTACTGGATGCTGATTAAGATAGCGTGCAGGTGTTATAAGGATGTTCTAAGCTCTGAGGTGTATTATTTTATTGTGAAGATTAAGGTTCATGCTAACGTTTGGAGTATGCAAGTGTTAAAGATTATCCTGTATCATAAAGAATATTTGCTTTAGCAATGGCGTTAGAAGTATATAAAAACCATCTTTGCACCCGAAATTAAGAAGATACATCACGTTTATGAGGTTGATCAGAATTTCCAGTTTCTTACTTTGTTGCATGGCTTCCTTCGCAGGATTCAGCCAGCAAAATCCTTCAGGCAAAAGCTTTGTTGTTTACGATCCTCTTTTTTGGCATAAACAATTGAACCTGAAGCCAGGTCAATATAAAAAAATAGCTGAGATCAATATCGAATTCTATCAGACACTATCCAGCGTGAGTCGTGAGCATACAAATGATCCTTCTGGCTTACGATCTAAAGTTGCAGAAAGCCTTGAACATCGCAGCGAGCAAATCTGGAGCACGTTCTATCCAAACCAACGTCGTAAATGGCAGAAGATCATGAACGAGAATGCTAATAATAAAATTTAAAGACGCAGACCACGTCTTTTTTTATTTTATACCTTCCGACACCACATTTCCATATCCCATCGAATGGAATACTCCAATTGAAATTTCATTGCTATATTGGTTAAGCAATTAATCTTTATGGCTTATAATGAACAACTTTCCAACCGCGTAAGAGAATCGCTGACTCAGGTTTCAGATGTTGAAGAGAAGAAAATGTTTAGAGGCATAACCTTTATGGTTAATGGAAAGATGTGCGTAAGCGTTGGCGATAATGAACTGATGTGTCGTATTAATCCAGAGTTAATGAGTGATGTTCTTGAAAAGGATGGCGTGCGCCCCATGATTCATGGTGGAAAAACCATGAAGGGTTTTATATTTGTGGATGGAGATGTAATTCAAGGAAAGAAGAAACTGGACTACTGGATATCGTTGGCCCTGGACTATAATAAGAATGCAAAGAGTGCTGTGAAACGAAAACGAAAGTGATGTGTTGAAATCTTTTTTCGAAGATTTTACTTTATCCGATTTAAATTAACTTTACTATTAAAAGCTATACTATTAAAATGAAATATACCCTTTCGTTCTTGCTCTTTCTGATAACCGGTTTAAGTATTGAATCGTGCGTTAATCATGACATAGGTCCTGTTAAAGTTGATTGTGATGGCTATACTACTGTTAGCTTTAGCAATGATATTAAAGATAAAATCATTGCAGTAAAGTGCGCCATTCCGGGATGTCATAACGGTAGTCTTGGGGCAGACAGAGACTGGACCGATTTTACCAAGTTTCAAGGGCATGCGCAGGAAGTTAAACGCCGAATTACACTCTCGCCGTTTGCTCACGACAAGATGCCTCGCACAGGATCATTAACGTATGATCAGATCAAAACTATTGTATGTTGGGTAGAGCAGGGAGCAAAGGATAACTAATCGTTATATGAGAAAATACATAGTACTTCCAATCTTGTTGATGATGTTTTGTAAAGCATCGGCGCAGAAGTTTGTAACAGAAAAAAGTTTTATTGGCTTCTATTCGCATGCAACCATCGAAGATATAAAAGCTGATAATAAAAAAGCAGTAGGATTATTTAATTCGGCCACTAACGATCTTGTTTTCTCTGTTACCATTAGCGAATTCAAATTTGCAAAAGCGCTGATGCAGGAGCATTTCAATGAAAAGTATATGGAGTCTGACAAGTACCCCAAATCAACTTTCCAGGGGAAGGTAGCAGGATATGATCAAACGCAGAGTGCGCTTCAAAATGTAAAAGCTGTAGGTAAGCTCACCATTCATGGCGTGACAAAAGATGTGGAGATACCTGGTACTATTGAAAAGCAGGGAGACAAACTGATTTTTAAATCTGTTTTTATTACGAAGCTGGTAGATTATAAGATTGAAATTCCACAACTTCTCTGGCAAAACATTGCCGAACAGGTAGAGGTAACGGTTGACTTTACTTTTAAGCCACAATAATTTCTATCACTATCATAGCATGAAAAGATTCCTGTTTGGCTTTAGTCTTTTAATTTTATCAATAAGTGCAGATGCGCAGAAATTAAGGTCAGAAAAAGGTTCCATCACTTTTTTTTCTGACGGCGCTATTGAAGACATCACGGCTACGAACACAGCCGCCGGAAGTATGTTGAACGCTGCCACTGGCGAGCTGGTATTCATTGTTCCTATTTTAGAATTCCGTTTTTCTAATTCATTGATGAGAGAGCACTTCAATGAGAAATACATGGAGACAGAGAAATACCCTAAGTCTTCTTTTACAGGAAAGCTAATTGGTTTTGATGCAGCTAAAACCGGAGAACAAAATGTAAAAGCAATTGGAAAATTAACAATGCATGGCGTATCCAAAGATGTAGAAATACCAGGTACTGTTGAGTTTGCCAGTGGCAAGGCTACGGTAAAATCAAAGTTTGTTGTTAAACTTGCTGATTATAATATTAAAATACCAACAATAGTCTTCCAAAATATTGCTGAAAAGGTTGAATTGAAAATTGACTTTACTTATAAAACAATATGATAAAAAAATTACAGATCCTTATTATCCTGTTCTGTTGTCCGTTAGCTTTTGCATGGGCCCAGGATGATTTATTGAAAGAACTCGAACAGACAACCCCAAAGGATACAGAATATGCATTTCAAACCTTTAAGGGAACACGACTTGTAAATGGTCAGAGTGTAGAAACGAAATCAAAAGGGACACTGGAGTTTATCGTTGCTCACCGATTCGAGCCAATCAACAGTGGTCATACTGAAATGTTTGGATTGGATCAGGCACACGTCAGAGTTGGTTTGGAATATGGAATAACAGACAGACTTGGTATTGGCTTTGGAAGAAATGGTGGCGCTGATAAAATAAGAAATGCCTACCTGCGCTATAAAGTACTGCGTCAGCAAAAAGGCGCTTCTAACTTTCCATTTACAATGACGTTGATTGGCGACGTGTCTGCTACAAAAAAAGTATCCGATCAATCCGTGGATCGTGTGGGATACGTTGGGCAGATGCTAATCGCCAGAAAATTTTCGCCGCATTTATCACTTCAATTGATGCCAACCATAGTTCATCGCAATGCAGTGGATAAGGCCACTGAAAATAATAATCAGGTTGCAATAGGAGCGGGAGGGCGCATTAAAATCTCAAAGAGTGTAGCGTTTACCAGCGAGTACTATTACCGTGTCAACCCTAACGCGAATACCAGAAATTATAATGCGATTGGATTAGGCATTGATATTGAAACAGGTGGACACGTTTTTCAACTTGTTATGACGAACACGCAGGGCACAACGGAAAGAGGATTTATCACAGAAACAACGGGTAACATAAAGAACGGGGGCATTCAATTCGGTTTTAACGTAACCAGAACATTTCAACTGAAGAAGAAATAGAATTCATTGACGATAACTAAATAACTAAAGGGCAAGTGATTAATTCGCTTGCCTTTTTTGTTTATAGCCTACGGTACCGGGTTGTCAAAAATGAAACTGGAATATTGAAAGTATAACAGCATTTTTTACTTTTGATTTCTGATCATTACTCTAAACCAGGCGTTAAGCGTTGCTACTGTTATTCATAATACTCTACCTGCTGCTAACCATTGTAGTAGGTTTCTGGGCAGCGCGCAGGGTTAAAACTTCTGGCGACTATATGCTAGCAGGCAGAAGTCTTCCCATCATGCTAAGTTCATCCGCGCTCTTTGCAACATGGTTTGGATCGGAGACTGTATTCGGAGCGTCATCTGAGTTTTTAGAAGGTGGCTTATATGCTGTAATCGAAGATCCTTTTGGAGCTGCACTCTGTTTAATTTTATTCGGACTTTTTTTTACGCGCAAGCTTTATAATATGAATCTCCTTACGCTGGGAGATTTTTTTAAAGTGCGTTATGGAAAGAATACAGAGCTCGTCTCTGGTATTTTCCTGGCTCCGCCTTATGTTGGCTATATCGCCGCTCAATTAGTGGCTATGGGATTGATCATTAACGTTGTTACCGGTTTGCCCGTATGGCAAGGTGTAGTGGTGAGCGCCGTGGTTGTAACATTGTACACTTACATTGGCGGCATGTGGGCCATTTCAATAACTGACTTTATCCAGAGCATTATCATTATACTGGGTCTTGTTGTGCTGGCAATAGTGTTGGCACAGAAAGCAGGTGGCGTTGTGAAAGTAGTCACAGAAGTTCCCGCAGATACTTACCGGTTTCTCCCTAAAGCTAATGCAAAAGAAATTGTGATGTACCTCGCGGCCTGGTCAGTATTGGGGCTTGGCTCGTTACCTTCACAAGATGTTTTTCAGCGCACCATGTCTTCAGGATCAGTGAAGACCGCTATCTGGTCTTGCTACATTGCTGCTTTGTTATATCTGTCTATAGCCATGCTTCCTTTGTTTATAAGTTTATGTGTTAAACATTTATATCCAGATCAGGTTGATGGCGATACACAACTGACGTTGCCATCGATGGTGCTTGAGCATACGACATTACCCATTCAGATATTATTCTTTGGTTCATTGTTGTCAGCCATTATGAGCACGACCAGTTCGGCTATTCTTGCACCTGCCGCTATCTTTTCTGAGAACATTGTTAAGCCTCTCACGAAGAAACGCTTTACCGATAAACAGTTGTTGTATCTAACCAGAATATCTGTTTTGATTTTCAGCGCACTGGCTACCATCATGGCATGCATGCGTTCTAATATCTACGAACTGGTAGGAGAATCATCGGTGTTAAGCCTGGTTTCTTTATTTGCCCCGCTAACGTTAGGATTATACTGGAAAAGAGCAAGCAGTGGTGGAGCTTTGCTTTCAATGATTTCCGGAATTATAACCTGGCTGATTTTTTACATCTATGAAACGGATTGGCCTGCATTAGTTCCTGCAACATTCATTAGTTTTGTAGCGTTGATAGCTGGCAGTTACGTATGGCCCAACAAGGCAGAGAATTATGATAAAAGTTGAAATCAGTCGATTAAATGATGGCTTTCACATGGAAGCTGTTAATGAGCAGGGAAATGCTTTACAAATGGATGCTTCACCTGACATTGGTGGAACCAACCAGGGAATGCGACCCATGCAATTGTTATTAGCCGCCTTTGGAGGATGCAGCTCCATTGACCTCATTAATATTTTAAAAAAGCAAAAGCAGCCGTTGAAGGATGTGAAGGTTACCGTTACCGGTGAACGTGAGAAAGATGTAGTGCCTGCTTTGTATACAGAAGTTCATGCCCACTTCAAGCTTTTTGGAGCATTGGATAAGGATAAAGTACAGAAAGCCGTAAGTTTGTCGGTAGATAAATATTGTTCAGTGGCTAAAACGCTTGAGAAATCAGCTAAAGTCACCTATAGTTTTGAGATTATTGAATAATTAAGAATGAGTCAGGAAAGAAATTTTGAAACGGATGCAATCCGTGCCCAGCATGAGCGAAGTGAATTCAGAGAGCATTCAGTGCCGGTTTATTTAACGTCAAGTTTTGTATTTGACGATGCGGAGCAGGCTCGTGCTATGTTTGCCGATGAGATTCCAGGAAATATATACAGCCGTTATTCAAACCCTAACACCAATGAGTTTATAGATAAGCTTTGTTTGATGGAAGGAACGGAAGATGGCATTGCTACAGCTTCCGGTATGGCTGCCATGTATGTAAGCATGGCTGCCTTATTAAAGTCTGGTGATCACGTGCTGGCATGTCGTTCAGTCTTTGGCTCTACACACCAGATTTTAAACACCATCTTTCCAAGATTTGGTATTACATATTCGTATGCCGACATCAATGATCAGGATTCGTGGGAGAGCAAAATACAGCCTAACACAAAAATGATTTTTGTTGAGACACCATCTAATCCGGCGCTCGATCTTATTGACCTGGAGTGGTTAGGTAAGCTGGCGGCTAAGCATAAACTGATTCTTAACGTTGATAACTGTTTTGCTACACCATACCTGCAAACTCCTGCCAAGTGGGGCGCGCACCTGGTAACACATTCAGCTACCAAATTTATGGATGGACAGGGTCGTGTTATTGGCGGCGCTGTGTTAGGTACAAAAGAACTTATTAAAGAGATCAGGTTCTTTGCGCGTCACACAGGTCCGTCGATGTCACCATTTAACGCGTGGATTCTTTCAAAGAGTCTTGAAACGCTGGCTGTGCGCATGGACAGACATTGTCAGAATGCTTTAGAGCTGGCCAACTATCTTGAAGGTCATGCTGAAGTGTTGCGAGTGAAGTATCCGTTCTTGCCATCACATCCTAATTATGCGCTTGCCAAAAAACAAATGCGCCAGGGTGGGGGAATTGTTACATTCGAAATTAAAGGCGGCATTGACCAGGGACGAAAGTTTTTGAATTCACTGAAGATGATTTCGCATACACCAAACTTAGGTGATACGCGTACCATTGCCATACATCCCGCTTCTACAACACATTCAAAATTAACAGATGAAGAAAGAGCAGCTGTTGGTATCACTCCGGGACTAATTAGAATTGCAGTAGGTCTTGAAACGATCAGTGATATTATTGCTGATGTTGAGCAAGCTATTAAAGCTTCGAAGGGATAGTTTACAATCTTTGTATACGATAATTTTAAAACGCTGAAGACAACACTTCAGCGTTTTTTTTGTTGTATATTATGATTACAACGTCATTACAAAACAGATAAAAATGTAAGTATAATTACCGATTGTAGGGAAATGCATCCTTATCTTTATTTGTGATGTTTTAACTATTCATTCTTCTTTTTAGAATCGATAAAAAATCACAAATACGGATAATAGGATAACAGGTTCTTGCGTATAATAGCTATGGATATTTTGAGTATCGAAGGTACAGATGAAACACCCAGAGTTATTCTGGATAAAGCGCGTGGAATTTTTGAAATATCAGGACGCTCATTGCCTGAGGATTCTCCTGAATTTTATAATCCGGTGTTGGAATGGATAAGCAATTACAGCAAAGACCCTAATCCAACAACGGTGTTCTTATTTAAGCTTGAATATTCTAATACAGCATCTTCAAAACTTATCCAGGATGTTATGCTGGCACTCGAAAAAGTTAAGAATACTAAAATTATCTGGTACTACGAGAGTGAGGATGAAGACATGGAACAATCAGGTCATGAATTTGCTGAGCTGGTAAATGTTCCATTCGAGTTTAAAACGTATTGAGCCACGCTCAACGTTTGGTTATGATTTCATAAAACAATAAAGCCACTCCAATTGAAAATCGGAATGGCTTTAAAGCTATAATGATATTCTTTTCTAGTACGTTGGCATGTCGGAGTCAATCTCATTGGCCCATGCAAGAATGCCACCTTTGAGGTTGTATAGATTTTCGAAACCCTGGTTCTTTTCAAGCCACAACACCATGTCGCCACTGCGTTTACCGCTGCGGCAGTGTACTACAACTTTTTTATCTCTTGAAATTTTATCTACGTTGTGCGGAATCTGGCTCATCGGTATAAGCTCACCACCCAGGTTGCAGATGTCATATTCATGTGGTTCGCGAACATCAATAAGTTGAAAGTCAGCTCCTGATTCCTGCATTTCCTGAAGTTCCTGTACGGTGATTTCTTTCATAGTATCATTTTTTTGAGTGTCCAAAGATTTACTTTTCCCGGCACTTATGCCACAAAAATCGTCATAATCAATTAAAGTATTTATAGCGTTACGAGCTCCATTGTTTTGTAAGGTAATTGTTTGAAGCTCCATACGCAGAGCATCAAATAATGCCAGTTTATCAACATGCGGTTCTCCAATACCTGTAATGATTTTTATTACTTCACTCGCCTGCATACTACCTATAATGCCAGGAAGCACACCTAGTACACCAGCCTGCTCGCAATTGGGAACACTTTCTGCATCGGGTGGTTCTGGAAACAGATCTCTGTAATTTGAACTGTATGTTCCATCGTTCTTTAAAAAGTTGAAGACGGAAACCTGCCCTTCAAAAGTTAAAATCGATCCGTAGACAAGTGTTTTGTTTAACAGCACGCAAACATCATTCAACAGGTAACGCGTAGGGAAATTGTCAGTTCCATCCAGCACAACATCATAGTAATGAACGATGGACTCTGCATTGAACGATGTAATCTTGTTTGTGTATGTGTGGAAAGTGATTTCAGGATTGAGTTGCCTTAGCCGGTTTGCTGCTGTGGAAGCTTTATTTTTTCCGACATCATCTGTAGTAAATAAAATCTGGCGTTGAAGATTCGATAGGCTAACATCATCATGGTCAACAATGCCAATCGTACCAACACCTGCAGCGGTGAGATAGAGCAGGGCAGGGCTGCCTAATCCGCCAGCACCGATAACCAATACTTTGGCCTTTTTCAATTTGAGCTGCGCTTCCAGGCCAAACTCCTGTAAAACCAAATGGCGGCTGTAGCGTATGAGCTCTTCCTTCGTTAACTTTGACATTCAATTCAAAAATACACTAGTAATTAACAAACTCATGTCAACACGAAAAAATTTCTCTTCCGGTGCAAAATGGGAAGATATTATTGGCTACTCACGCGCCGTACAGGTAGGCAATCAGTTAGAACTATCAGGAACAGTAGCTTCTGATGAAAATGGGGTAGTAGGCAAAGGCAATTATTACGAACAGACAAAGTTTATTTTGCAGAAAGTTGAAAAGGTGCTGCAGCAAGCTAACTTTTCTATGCAGGATGTTGTTCGCACCCGCATATTCGTAGACGATATTTCTAAGTGGGAAGATATTGGCAGAGCTCACGGCGAATTTTTCAAAACCATCAAGCCAGTGACTACTATGGTTGAGGTAAGTGCTCTTATAGATCCTGATTATCTCATTGAGATTGAAGTAACTGCGATAAAAGGTTAAGATAGTTCAGGGTTCAAAGTTTCTGGTTTTGTTTAGTTGAACTCCAAAAACTTTGAACCTTGAACTTTAAACTATTTCAAAATCGTTTCAACACCAATGAGGCAACTGTTTCACCAATAGAAAGTGACGATGTTGCTGCCGGTGACGGAGCGTTACAAATGTTGATCACTTGCTTTTCTTCAATGATCAGAAAATCGTCAACTAATCCTCCAGTTCTGTCGCAGGCTTGCGCTCTTACACCTGCTCCACCTTCAACAAGATCGGCTTCTGTAATTTCAGGCAATAGTTTTTGCAATGCTTTTGTGAACGCAGCTTTTGAGAATGAGCGATACATTTCACCAAAGCCTGTTCTCCAATACTTGAAGGCTACTTTTTGAAATCCCGGCCACGCTAACGATTCACCAAGTTCAGCAAGATTAATCGCCGATTTTGTATATCCTTCACGGCTGAACGCTAACACAGCATTGGGTCCCGCTTCAACGCCACCGCGCATCATGCGGGTAAAGTGAACGCCAAGGAATGGAAAGTTAGGATCAGGAACAGGATAGATAAGATTTTTAACGAGTGATTCTTTTTCCTTCTTCAGCTTATAATATTCTCCTCTGAATGGAATGATTTTTACATTTACATTTTTCGATGTGAGGCGAGCAACTTTGTCAGAGTAAAGTCCGGCGCAGTTCACTACAATCTTAGAAGTGTACGTAGCATTTTGCGTGGCAACAACAGCGTGGTCGTTGTTCAATTGAATGTCAATGGCTTTTTCGCCGAGGATAATTTCGCCTCCATTCTTTTGAATCAATTCCGCATACTTTTGAGCTACAACCCGGTAATCAACAATACCCGTTTGAGGAACAAAGATGCCGGCAATACCAGCAACATGAGGTTCGTATTCTTTAAGCTCTTCTGCTTTTAAATTCTTAAGATCTTTCAAGCCGTTCTGCTGACCGCGCTCAAATAAGTTTTTTAAAAGAGGCAGCTCACGTTCTTCGGTAGCTACTACAATTTTACCGCAGAGGTCAAAGGGAATTTCATTTTGCTGGCAGAAGTCTATAAGCATGTTATAACCTCCGATACAGTTTTTGGCTTTGAGGCTTCCAGGCTTATAGTAAAGTCCGGAATGGATCACGCCACTGTTATTACTTGTCTGGTGTTTGGCTACTTCAGTTTCCTTTTCCAGCAGCAAAACTTTTTTAGTAGCAGAAAGTTTAAGCGCTGTTGCGAGGCCAACAATACCGCCACCAATTACAATTACATCTCTTTGCACGTACTTAAATTTGTTGCGAAAATAAAAAATTATTGGCTTAAACGAATTGGAATTCTGTGTTCAGAAATTGAAAAAGGATTTTGTCAGACAGCTATAGGCTTTAATTTAACGTTGAGTGTCTGGTCGACAATAACGAAATGATTTTTAGGCACTTCCGTCCAGTCTTTGGAAACATCAGTAAGCTTTTCTGAAACAATTAACACGGCCTGGTCTTGCTCTTCCGGGCTAAGCATTCTGCATACGCCATCTTCACAGACGTATTTACTTCCTTCTGAATGGTAAAGTGTAAGTGCTTCTTCATTAGGATCTGAAACATAACGGGTACCAACAACAAAGAGCCCGTTAGTTACAATCATATTGAGGTATGCTGGTTCATTAATGCCATTGGCTTTCATCATCTTTTTTAGCGCTGAAAAGGTATGCTCAAATGCGCTCACTACTGACTCGGGACTGATGGTTCTGTAGTTGCTGAAGAGATGGTTTAGAAGAAAAGCAAAGATGTGCTCGGAATCAGTCTGCCCTTTGATCCAATTATAAAGTTCGTCTGTAAGCGGCGCCCTGATATGCCTTTTGATGGTCGAAAAGTTTTCGACTCCACCGTTGTGCATCATCAGTAGATTTTTATACTGAAAGGGATGACAATTTGATTCAGAGACATCACCAACGCTGGCTGCTCTTACGTGAGCAATCAGGCATTCCGTTTTGATTTTGGGTGCAAGGTTGCGAAGGTTCCTGTTATTCCACGCCGGATAAACCGAGACAAAAGTTACAGGCTCATAATTAACATCGGGCACATACCAGCCTAAGCCAAAGCCATCACCATTGAGTGGCTCCTCAATTTCACGCGCATTAATGCTTTGGTTGATCAAAGAGTTTTTCGGTTGATATAGAAGCTTGTCGATTATTATAGGTGTACCGATATAGGCAAGAAGTCTGCACATAGAATTTCTTAACTTTGGTGTTTGTTTATAATATTATCGAAAAAGGTAACCATAATTTAGTCAAGATTATGCTATTGCTTAAATACATCATTTCATAAAATTGGCTAACTTCTTGCCTTAACTATCTAAAGTGCCGAATTAGATAGAAAATTAATATTTTTAGAAGATGTACAACCTTATTTTTGCATGCTTTTCAAAGAAAACGTATTATTACTCAACTATGAAAAAAGGTATTCTTATCGTTATTATAGCCTTGGGTTTTATGCGGGCAAGAGCCCAAAGTTATAACCTTCATCCCCTTTACATTTATAGTTTTACCAAGTATGTACAATGGCCTGATGCTTATAACCAGGGCGACTTTGAAATATTTGTGTACGGAGAATCTCCTATTATTGAGGAGCTGAATAAGATGGCTGCACTAAAAAAGGTGGGCGACAGAGTTATTAAAGTGACAAAAGTTACGTCGCTAACGGCAATAAAGAAATGTAATATTCTCTACGTTCCTTCAAAAAAATCAGGAGAACTAACTGATGTGTTAACCAAGGTAACGGGACTGTCTACGTTGGTAATTACTGAAGACCCAGGCATGGGTGCTAAGGGTAGTAATATTAATTTTATCATAAAAGATGGTAAATTGACCTTTGAATTGAACCAGTCGGCTTTCAACAAACAAAACCTAAAAGTATCAAACGAATTAACCCGACTAGCTATTTTGATATAAACCTTTACTATGGAAGAAAAAGAAAAGAAAGGAGGGCTTCGCCTCACAATTGGAAAAAAGATCCTTGGCAGTTTTTTATTCCTCCTTACATTTTTTATTGTTATCGCATCAATCATTTTTTGGAAGGGCAATGTAATTGATAATGAAGCTCAGAATTCCCGCGATAACTACAGACCTTCAAAAGATGCAGTGAAAGAATTCATCTTGCTGGTAACGCAGTCTAAGATGCTCGTAACCAACTGGGTTTACCTTCAAACTAACCAGGACGACAAAGATGCCTTACGTCAATTGCAGGATAAAGACTATCCGTTGCTGAGAAAGAAGATTAAAGAACTTACGCCGAAGTGGGAGAGTGACAGCCAGAAGATGTGGATGGATACTGTCTTCACGAAGTTTGATAAGCTGATCATCGTCCAGAAGGAGTCAATCATGGCAAACCTTCAGACTTTTGATAACTATGAAGACCCACTTACAAAGCTATTGGCTGAGGATGCTATTGAAGGTCAGATTATTCCCAAGACGAAGGAGATTGTAAAGCTTCTTAATAAAATTGATGTAGAGCAGGGAAAGATTACAGCTAAATCAGATATAGATGTTATCGGATCAATTGATAGCCTGAAAAACTATACACTCGTTCTTGCTGCAATCATCGTTTTTATAGGATTGTCAAGCGCCGTCATCCTGATGCGCTCAATAACAAAACCTGTAAACTTCCTGAAAAATGTTGTTGTCAAACTCGGACGTGGGGAGTTAGTGGAAGAGAAACAAGCCAAGTTTAGTAATGACGAAATTGGTGAAATGGCCGTTGCGATGGATAACCTGGTGAACGGTTTGAAAGCGACTTCATTGTTCGCAGAAAATATAGGAAATGGTAATTACCAGTCAGACTTTACACCATTGAGCGAACACGATGTGTTGGGTAATGCATTGATTAACATGCGCAATAACCTGGCTAAGGTTGCCGATGATGATAAGAAAAGAAACTGGACTACAGAAGGACTTGCCAAGTTTGGTGAAATACTTCGCACGAATAACACCGACCTATCGAAACTTGCTGACGAGATCATCGCTAATCTTGTAAAATATCTCAAGGCAAACCAGGGAGCATTTTATATTGAGGATGATAAGGATACCGGTGAAGAACCCACGATGTCAATGAAGGCATGTTATGCCTGGGACAAGAAGAAGTTCTTAAATCATAAGATTCACAAAGGTGAAGGCATGGCTGGTCAAGCCTGGCAGGAAGGTGATATCATTTATCTCACCGAGGTGCCGCAAGATTACATCAAAATCGTTTCGGGCTTAGGTGATGCAAATCCTACCAGCGTATTGATTGTTCCTCTAAAAGTTAATGAACTGATTTTTGGTGTTGTTGAAATTGCATCCTTTAATACATTCCAGGATTATGAAATGGAATTCGTTCAAAAGATCGCAGAGAGTATAGCATCAACAATTTCTTCTGTTAAAGTTAATGCCAGAACACAACATCTTCT